>NZ_CP146069.1:3062633-3220454 GCF_037023735.1 Roseovarius sp. S88
CCCTGGAACTGCCTAAACTCACTACCGCAGATGCTCTTGCCGATTGGGTCGGGCTGTCACTGGATCAACTCGCATACCATTCAGATCTGCAGAACCGGTTCGAAGAACACGGCGATATGGCAGTCAATCATTACCACTATCACCTCAAACCAAAGTCATCTGGCGGTCAGCGTGTGATCGAGGCCCCAAAAAAGCGCTTAAAGACCATCCAACGCCGCATTTTGACCGGGATCCTCAACCCTGTTGCCTCACATCCAGACACGTTTGGCTTTGTCAGAGGGCGCAACTGTCTTGACGGCGCGGCGCGTCACGCCGGGGAACAGGCTGTATTGTGTTTTGACCTAAAGGATTTCTTTCCCTCCATCGGATATGCGCGTGTGTTCGGATTGTTCAGATACCTTGGATACCCTCACACCGTCGCCCGCCATTTGTCAGCTTTCTGCACAAACGTGACCCCGTCGCGCATTGTCGAGCATTTGCGGCCCGAAGATCGCCCGCTGTACAAGACCCCGCATCTGCCACAGGGCGCGCCAACCTCGCCATCCTTGGCCAACCTTTTGGCCTACACACTCGACAAACGGTTGTCGGCGCTTGCGCGATCCCTGAATGCAAATTTCAGCCGATACGCTGATGATTTGGCGTTTTCGGGGGACTCATTCATCGCGGCAACTCTGGTGCGCACCGTGCCCAGCATCGTCGAAGAGGAAGGGTTCACACTCAACACCAAGAAAACCAGAGTGACATCCGCCTCGTCGCGTCAGTCTGTAACGGGCATCGTGGTGAACCAACACCTCAATATTGACCGTAAGACCTTTGACCGGCTCAAGGCCATCATCCACGCTTGCGGAAAACCTGAAGACACAAGATTAAACGACCCTGCCTTTTGCGCCTCGCTGATTGGCAAGCTTGATTGGTGCGAACGCGTGAATCCCGGGCGAGGACAAAAACTCAAGACATTGCTCTCAAGATCAATTGATCGCAAGTTTGGACGTGACGAGACAGCCCCTTCCAAGACTTGATGCCACTGAAAGTTCCAGAACATCGACAGTGTCGCGCACAGTCCGCACCATTAACCCTCTCCAGATACCGACGCCGCACCGACGCAATACCGACGTGATACTGATGTAATACCGACATCCAAATCCCCTCAAAACAAGGGCGTTAACCTTTGCGCCTCACTCCGACGCCGCATAGCTCCCATCGGCATCATGCGTTTCTTGCCCGCTCAGCGCGGGCGTGAAGATACAGATGAACCGCAGGTCTGTTTCAGCCCGGATGATATGCGGGTCATGCTCATCAAGCACATACATCACTCCCGGCTCAAGCGGCCAGGTTTCACCGGTGACGGCGTTCTCAACTTCTCCTTTCCCTTCAATGCAGTAGTTCGCCTCAATATGGTTCTTGTAGTGCAGGTGCTGGGTGCTGCCGGCCTTTACCACCGTGTCGTGAAACGAATACCCCAACCCATCGCGTGCCAACAAAATCCGCCGGCTTTCAAAGGCGTCTCCCGTGGCATGATCTGGTGTGCCAAGTACGTCAGAAAGCGTTTTTACCAACATATTCAATTCCCTCGCAGTGCTGTGAGTTGATTTTAGGCCCGTTGGGATATGTTATGACAATATGAAGAGCACAAAGACAATCCTGGCCAGCTGCCTCGCCGCAAGCCTCACGTTCAGCACAACAGCCTCTGCCACCGATTGCGCCCGTGATGCGATGCTGGTGTTTGACGGATCAGCCTCCATGGCCGAATTGGGTCTCAACCTTGCGGATCCCAAGCGCATCGACGACGCCCGCACTGCGTTACACGACGCAATGCCGCAGATTGCCCCGGTGCGCCGGATTGGCCTGTTGACCTATGGGCCGGGTCCGGAGAACTCCTGCGAAGGGATCAACCTCAAATTTGGGCCTGTCGCGGATGCTGCGCAACCGATCCTTGAGGCGATAGAGCTACTTGATCCCAATGGCTTAACCCCCCTGACAGAGGCCGTGCGCACCGCTGCTGACGTGCTGAACTATCGCTCAGAGCCTGGTATCGTGGTGCTCGTTACAGATGGCAACGAAACCTGTGGTGGCAGGCCTTGCGCCTTGGGCGCCGAACTCGCGGCAACGGATCGCGACCTAACTGTGCACGTCATCGGATTTCGCGTGGTCACGGATCGCTTTGCCTGGGACAGCCCCGAGGCCAATGTGTACCCTGATGGCATTTCGGTCGCCAAATGTCTCTCGGATCAAACCGGGGGTATGTATGTCTCAACCGAGACCATTGATGAGCTGAGCCAGGCCCTGCGACGCACTCTGGGATGCGCCCTCATTGGCTAAAGTTCTGAAAACCGCCGCCGCAACAGGCCTTGCGTTATGCGTGGCCACCCAGAGCATGGCGCAATGCAGCCGGGACGCTATGTTGGTCTTTGACGGCTCAGCCTCCATGGCGGAACTTGGCTTTGGCGCCAGTGGCCCCTCACGCATTGAAGAAGCCCGTACAGCGGTGGCCGAGGTGATGCCGCAGGTCGCCCCGGTCCGTCGCATCGGGCTATTGACTTATGGGCCGGGCGCAGCGGACAGCTGTCGCGGGATTCAGGTGAAATTCACACCAAGGGCAGATGCAGACAGGGCTGTGATTGCCGAGGTGAAGGCCCTACGCCCTGCCGGCCTGACCCCGCTCACGGATGCCGTGCGCGAGGCGGCTGAGGTTTTGGACTATCGCACCACCCCCGGCATCATCGTGCTGGTCACAGACGGCTCGGAAACCTGCAGCGGCGCGCCGTGCCGGCTAGGCCAGCAGCTGGCATCGACAGGCCGCGATCTGACGGTGCACATCATCGGCTTCAGGTTGGTGTTTGACCCGTTTTCGTGGAACAGTATTGAGGCGTTTCAAGCCGCCGCCGCAGAGGTGCAATGCCTCGCAGATCAGACCGGTGGGAGCTATGTGACGACCGAAACGGTAGATGAGCTTGCGGATGCGTTAAGACGGACGTTGGGGTGTGCGGTGGTGGGGTGATCGAGTGCGATTACCACAATGCTTTGTCATTTTCTCTCACAATTTCCAAAGTGCTGAGCCGCCACAATTTCTCCAAATAAAACAGTGTTACGCGAATGGACAGCCTGTCCATCTCTCATCACGGTTGTTGTTTGGATAGCACCCGAAGAGAGTTTCTCAGTGAATGAGAACGCACTTTCACCAACAAAAATCTCTACCGCAACGAACCCGGCGTTGCCCTGCATATAAGCTTTTTGAGAAATGGTATCCACTTTGAACATCAATAGCATTTTCTCTTTGTCGACACCGTCGGCGTCGACTCTAGTTTCAAAGTGACGGTCCCAATCTAGTACCTCGGACGAAGTCGGGCTGGCATAAAAGGCCTAAACCAAAATCACACTATTCAAAAACTTCATTGTAAATCGGTCCACCGAATAACTCGCGATTCAGAGTAGAGTTTTTTTAGCGGACAATAAAACGAAAACACCCCGGCCATCGCTGACCTGGGTGCATCGGCGGGGTGAAACCCCGCCTTACGGATTTGGGTAGGCCGGGGTTCACCCCGGCACATACTCACCCTTTTTCTTCGACGATTTCCACCAGATGCGGGATCTTGTTGATCATGCCGCGCACGGATGGCGTATCTTCCAGCTCGCGCGTCTTGTGCATCTTGTTGAGGCCCAGACCGATCAGCGTGGCGCGCTGGTCTTGAGGGCGGCGGATGGGCGAGCCCACTTGTTTGACGACGATGGTTTTTGCCATGTTCCCGTCTCCTTACGCTTCTGCGGCTTCGGTCGAAGCCTCTGCAGCAGGCGCGTCATCCTTGCGCAGGATGTCGGCGACCTTTTTGCCACGACGCTGCGCGACCATGCGCGGGCTGGCCTCTTTTTGCAGACCGTCGATTGTGGCGCGGATCATATTGTACGGGTTTTGCGAGCCAATCGACTTGGCCACAACGTCCTGCACACCCAGCATCTCGAACACAGCCCGCATCGGACCACCGGCGATGATACCGGTACCGGTTGGTGCTGTGCGCATCACGACCTTACCCGCCCCATGACGTCCTTCGACATCGTGGTGCAGCGTCCGACCCTCGCGCAGGGGCACGCGGATCATCTGACGCTTGGCTTGCTCTGTGGCTTTGCGGATCGCCTCAGGCACTTCCTTGGCCTTACCCTTGCCAAAGCCAACGCGGCCTTTCTGATCGCCAACGACGACGAGCGCGGCAAAGCCAAAGCGCTTACCACCCTTTACGGTCTTTGAAACACGGTTGATCGCAACCAGGCGATCGGCGAATTCCGGGGCTTCGTCGCGATCGCGACCACCACCACGGCGTTTGTCATCTCTTGCCATACTCGGCGTCCTTTCTTCGTGGCGCACTGCGCCGCTTGTCCAATCCCAGTGCTCCGGATCAGTCCGGGGCCCGGATCATCGAGACGGGGTAACCGTCTTCGCTAAAGGTGGGTCGAAGCCCCACCCCACGCCGTTTTGGTAGGGTGGGATTTCATCCCACCTATATTTTCAGGCCACCTTCACGGGCGGCATCAGCCACAGCCTTAACCTTGCCGTGAAAGAGGAACCCGCCACGGTCAAAATAGGCCTCCGTGACACCCGCCTTTTTTGCGCGCTCCGCAATTGCGGCACCCACCTTGGTTGCGGCTTCCACGTTGTTCTTGCCTGCAACACCCAGATCTTTTTCCAGGGTCGAGGCCGCAGCCAATGTAACGCCATTGACGTCATCAATAAGCTGCGCGCTGATGTTTTTGTTCGAGCGGTGCACGCTGAGGCGCACGCGCCCTGCGTTGACCTTGCGAAGTTTGTTCCGGACGCGCAGGCGGCGTTTGAGGAACAGTTGTCTTTTGCTGTTTGCCATCTTATCGCGTCCTTACTTCTTCTTGCCTTCCTTCTGGAAGATATACTCGTCTTTATAGCGAATGCCTTTGCCCTTGTAGGGCTCGGGCCGACGCCAGTCGCGGATATTGGCCGCGACCTGGCCGACGAGCTGCTTGTCATGGCCTTCCACGATCAATTCCGTGGGCTTGGGCGCCGTGACAGTCACACCTTCCGGAACCGGGAAATCCACGTCATGGCTGAGACCAAGGTTCAGCTTCAGGACATTGCCCTGCATCTGTGCCCGGTAGCCAACGCCACGGATTTCCAGCTCTTTCTTAAAGGTCTCTTTGGACCCATGCACCATGTTGGCGATGACCGTGCGGGTCATGCCCCACTGTTGACGCGCGCGCTTGGATTTGCCGCGTGGTTCAACAGTGACCGTGCCATCCGCAACCGTCAGCGTCACGTCATCCGTGGCGGTGAAGGATTTGGAAGCCTTGGGACCTTTGATTTCGATTGTCTGACCGCTCAGTGTCGCTGTGACACCATCAGGCAGAGCAACCGGTTGTTTGCCGATACGAGACATTTCTCAAAGCCTCCTTAGAATACGGTGCAGAGCACTTCGCCGCCAACATTGGCCGCCCGTGCGTTTGCATCCGACATCACACCTTTGGAGGTGGAGACAATCGACACACCCAGACCCTGACGGACCTGCGGAATGTCACCGACGCTCATGTAAACCCGACGACCGGGTTTTGAGACCCGCTTCATTTCGCGGATCACAGGCGCGCCTTCGAAGTATTTCAGGCTCACTTCGATGGCCGGGTGGCCATCTTTGCCCGTGGCATTTTCGAAACCACGGATATAGCCCTCGTCGGCCAGCACATCCAGAACGCGCACGCGCATTTTGGAGGCCGGAACCATAACAGTGGATTTGCCACGCATGCCCGCGTTGCGGATACGGGTGAGCATATCGCCGATAGGATCGTTCATCTCATGTCCCTCCTTACCAGCTCGACTTGACCATGCCCGGAAGCTGACCGGCAGACCCAAGCTCACGCAGGGCAATCCGGCTGATTTTCAGCTTACGGTAATAGGCATGCGGCCGGCCGGTGAGCTGGCAGCGGTTATGAAGGCGGGTGGCCGAGCTGTTGCGCGGCAGGTTCGCCAGTTTCAGGGAGGCCCGGAAGCGTTCTTCCATCGGCTTTTCCTGATCGTTGATGATCTCTTTCAAAGCGGCACGCTTGGCGGCGTATTGCTTCACCAGACGCTGACGCTTCTTTTCGCGTTCGATCATTGCTTTCTTAGCCATGTCTAAAATTCCTCGCGATTAGCTGCTGAAAGGCATGTTGAAGTGCTTCAACAGCGCCTTGGCTTCAGCGTCGGTCTGCGCCGTGGTTCCGATAACAACGTCCATGCCCCATACTTCGTCGACCTTGTCGAAGTTGATCTCGGGGAAAACGATGTGTTCCTTGATGCCCATGGCATAGTTGCCACGACCATCAAATGACTTGCCCGACACGCCGCGGAAGTCGCGGATGCGCGGCATGGCCACGGTGATCAGACGATCCAGGAATTCATACATCCGGTCGCCACGCAGGGTCACTTTTGCGCCCATTGGCATGCCCTCACGCACACGGAACCCCGCGATGGAGTTCTTGGCGGTGGTCATGACAGCGTGCTGGCCGGCGATCGTGGTCAGATCTTCCTGAGCCGACTTGGCTTTCTTGGAGTCCTTAACCGCTTCTGCGCCACAGCCGATATTGAGAACAATCTTCTCAAGCTTCGGAATCTGCATGTCATTCTTGTAGCCGAATTCCTCTTTCAGAGCGGCACGAATGGCGTCCTTGTAAGCGGCTTTCAGGCGCGGGGTGTAGTTTGCTGTATCAAGCATCAATCACGTCCCCCGTGGTCTTGGCGTAACGCACCTTCTTGTCGCCTTCCATCTTGAAGCCCACGCGGGTGGGTTTGCCCTTTGCATCAACAAAAGCCAGATTGCTCAGGTCAATTGGCATCGCCTTGGGAAGGCGGCCACCCTGGCTTGTCTGGCTTTGGCGTGTGTGGCGGATGGCCATGTTGATGCCATCGACAACCGCTTTGCCGGCCTTGGGATCAACAGAGGCAATCGTGCCTTCCTTGCCCTTGTCCTTGCCAGCCAGAACGACGACCTTGTCGCCTTTTTTCAACTTAGCAGCCATATCACAGCACCTCCGGGGCGAGCGAGATGATCTTCATGAAGTTCTTGGCCCGCAGCTCGCGCACAACCGGCCCGAAGATACGGGTGCCGATGGGTTCACCTGCGGTGTTCAGGATCACGGCGGCGTTGCGGTCAAAGCGAATGGCAGTACCGTCTTCACGGCGGATTTCCTTGGCGGTGCGCACGACAACGGCTTTGCGCACGTCGCCTTTTTTCACACGGCCACGTGGGATGGCTTCCTTCACCGAGACGACGATAACATCGCCCACGGACGCATATTTGCGTTTGGAACCACCCAGGACCTTGATGCACTGAACCCGGCGAGCACCGGAGTTGTCAGCAACATCCAGATTGGTCTGCATCTGGATCATGAGGTTTCTCCCGACCTTTGGGGGGCGTCATTGCCGTATCCCCAGGGTTTCGATCAAACCGAAAGGTTTGCAGGCTTACGCCTCCAGAACCTCCCAGCGTTTCGTTTTCGATTTCGGCGCGCATTCGATGATGCGAACTTGGTCGCCGACCTTGAAAGCGTTCTTTTCATCGTGAGCCCGGTACTTCTTGGACTTACGAATGGTTTTCTGAAGCACAGGGTGCTTGAAGCGGCGCTCAACCGAGACAGTGACGGTTTGGGCGTTTGCGTCGGAGGTCACGACGCCGGACAGTATACGCTTGGGCATAGGTGCTCTCCTTAATCCGCAGCCGCGTCAGCAGCTTTTTCATTCAACACGGTTTTGACACGCGCCACATCGCGGCGCACAGTCTTGATCCGTGCAGGGTTTTCCAGCGACCCGGTCGCTGCCTGAAAACGCAGGTTGAACTGCTCTTTTTTCAGGTTGGCCAGCTCCTCACGAAGCTGGTCGGGCGTTTTATCACGCAACTCAGTGGCGTTCATTGCCATCTTCCTTCTCAAAACACCGGCCGGCCCCTGATTTGGATGGCTCAGGGTCACACGGAGTACCCGGTGGATGAATAACAAAACGAATCCCCGCACGAAGTGGGGACGTCAGATGGGCGCGGTATAGGGGAGGATGGGATGCGGGGCAAGGGAAAGTTTGGAACTTTGTTCGATCTATGATTTGACTGTGATTAGCCTTCTTTTTATGTCCCAGAGGCCAAATTGACCCAACCTACGACAGCCTACTGCAACTGCGGTGCCTGCAGCGTGAGCGTTGACCGGGAGCCGCGCCACCGGCTTTATTGCCACTGCAGCGTCTGCCAGCGCGTCTACGGTCAACCATATGCTGATGTCACGATCTTACCGGCTGCAGCGGTCAGCGTCCCAGAAAACACTCGGATAACCTTCGATCGTTACAAGTCTCCACCAGCAATCCGGCGCGGCATGTGCCCCGACTGCAAGACCCCCGTTGTGGGCTTTATGACATATGGCCCCGGCCTGCGTCTCGCCTACATTCCGGCCACGGCATTTAAAACAAATCCGCCAGAAACGAAACCAATGGTACACCTCTTCTACAAGACACGTCAGGCAGATGTGGAAGATAGGTTGCCCAAGATTGCAGGGACTATCGCCAGCTTCATCGCCGGAACACCGCTTGTTTTGGGGGCACTTTTCTCACGGCGTTAGGCCCACCCATAATTAAAACTCACCGAAATCCGGTCGTCCTCGCTCATATTCATCGGCACCTCGTGGCGCAGCCAGCTTTCCCAAAGGAGCACGTCGCCCACCACCGGCTTGGCATAAACAAAAGTTCGCAACTCCTCTCGTGCGTCCTTCTTGCGCGCAGGGGCCGCCATCATCCGTGCTGATCGCGGATCTTCCAGCTTCAGCGCCGATGCGCCGTCTGGCATCGCCACATAGGTTGTCCCCGAAATCACCGAATGCGGATGGATGTGGGAGCTATGCGTGCCGCCTTCGGGCAGGATGTTGATCCAGATGTCCTCAAGCGTCAGCGCCCGGTCTTCCAGATCAAACTCCAGATCCTCCGAAAATGCCGCCACATGCGCGTCGAGCGCCTTCACCAAATCGCCAAAGATCGGAAAGCGCCACGGCAGGTCCGTCAAAGACGCGTAAGACGTATAGCCGGGATACCCGTTCTCTTCGCACCAGGTTTGTCCGGCTTCATCATCTTCGGCAATGGAATAGCAAGATGCCTCCAGCTCTGTAGGGTCAATAGACGGCTTCTGCTCTGACAGGGCAGCGTGATAGAGGCGGGTGACGAAAAGTGATTTGAGATTTGGCATGAGATCCGCATAGCGCAGACGCATCTTTGACGCCAGAGCCTAGCTCTTCACCGGCCCCGAGCTACAGCGCGGATTGGGCCGCCCGCCATCGGCATAGGCCAGGCAAAGAACAATCTCTTCCGGTCCCGGCGCATCGGCAATGAACAGTGTCATCGTGTCGAAATGATCAAAGGACCAGGGATTGTCTTTATGCCCCACCGGCAGGTCAATCGGCGTGCCCGGAGGTCCGATCTTGACGTTGGACGGGATCACGGCCTCTCCGCCGCCAGCGGCGGCCCGCATGGGTGCGCCAAGCTTGGGATGAATAACGGCCCCACCATGTTCCATCTCACCCATCGGCCCCACGAGCGCGGCCTACCATATGACACTGGCGCGCCGGGCAGCTGCGCAACAGCCTCCTCGGACAATTGCTCGCCCAGTACGCGCCCTATCTCAAAGAGCGGCGAGAGGACGTCTGTCACCTGCCCCGCCAATGGATGGCGCAGGACGGCCATCGCGGCCACCCTTGTGATCGGGTCACAGGACGCACCACCATAGGCCGCTGTGACGATCTCCCGTTGGAATACGACTTTGCGAGGGGAAATAATATCCGTGGTCCCTTTCCATCCAAACGCGTCAATAGTTACGCCGCTTTTGCACTTCATGATAGAGGATATCGACCCAAGCAGATGAACACGGCCCGGCGTACCGGGGATGATAGGCATGAGACAGCGCCACCCAAAACGTGACCCCAATATGCCTTTATTCAAAGAAAATTCAGAACTGACCCTTAAACACCGTGAAATGCACCAGAAAGGGGCGTTACATGGGTCGAGTGTTGTGTTTGATGTGCGTTTGGCTTGTTCTTGGCTTTCCGGCGGCGGCTGACATGTCCGCAGGCGGACTTTTTCATGCACGCCAGCCCTTGATTGATACCAATCAGCCCGTACGCGCTTTGGTCGCGTCGGCCAGTCTTTTTGTTGGCGATGCCGATGGCGGACTGTTTGCAGCTCTGCCCGGACGTCTCGATGCGCCCTTGCGACAGGGTGGCACCAAGGCTGCCATGCTGCGCGACTTGATCGCCTCTGCAGAAGCCGGGCACGCTGGATACAATGCCGTGCAACATGGCGCGCGCAAAAAACCCGCCAAGCGCCCCACGGACATGACACTGCAAGAGATCTACACCTGGATCAAAGCAACTCCGGGTCAGCCCCACGCGATCGGGCGCTATCAGTTCATTCCCGCCACACTTCGCCACTCTGCCGCGCGGCTTGGCCTTGCGCCTGATACGCGGTTTAGCCCCAATGTCCAGGATACACTGGCCGATCTCTTGCTCGGTGATGCCGGGTTTCTAAAGGTTCAAAAAGGGGACATCAGCCCTAAGGAGTTCATGCACAACCTCGCCAAGATCTGGGCGGGATTGCCCACCGCGTCCGGACAAAGCTACTATCATGGTGTTGCAGGCAACAAGGCTGTGCTGAGCTGGGAAACCTACGCAAATCAGGTGCGCGCCATCCTCAAAAATTGAGCCCCTCGGCACCGCGTGCTCCTGGCTCAGGGTGGCTTGAGCGAAACATTGGCCGCGATCAGTCAGCAAAAGGTGATCTGTGACAAACGATTGCGTCTGGCACGTCGCGCTGCAGAAAGATAGGCAATCTCAACCCGCATAAATCAAAGGCGCGAGACATGCCTGACATCATTCTGCACAACTATCCACAATCTCCTGTGGCCGAAAAAGTTCGCGTTGCCCTGGGCATCAAGGGTCTGAGCTGGCGGTCCGTCGAAATCCCACGTCTGGCACCGAAACCCATGCTCACCCAATTGACTGGCGGCTATCGACGCACGCCAGTGATGCAAATCGGAGCGGACATCTACTGCGACAGCCAATGCGTGATCCGAGAGTTGGAACACCGCATTCCGTCGCCCAGCTTCTTTCCTACAGCCGATGCAGGTCTGATGTGGTGCCTGAGCCGTTGGACGGATGGGGCCTTGTTTGACGCAACAGTCAAACTGGTGCTCGGGGCCGCGGGCGATGCGCTGCCACAGGATTTCGCGGCTGATCGCGGGCGGCTTTATCTTGGCCCGGACTGGGCCGACGGGCTCAAAGCGGCCAACGCCGCCCTACCCCACTTGGCCACCCAACTGCGCGCACCGCTCTTCTGGGCCAATCAGCAATTCGCCGATGGCCGCGCGTTCCTGACCGGAGATGCGCCTGCGGCGATTGATGCACAGCTTTACCATGTGGTCTGGTTCATTCGTGGCCGCTGGGAGAACGGTCCGGCCTTTTTGTCTGAATTCCAAGGGCTGGAGGCCTGGGAAGCAAAGATTGCCGCCATTGGGCATGGCACCTTCACCGCCATGACGCCCGAGCAGGCTATTGCAGAAGCCACCGCTCATGATCCGGTGCACATATCGGGACACGACCCGCATGACCCACAGGGATTAAAGCCAGGCATAGAGGTAACCGTTTCACCTGATCTTGACGGCGGGGAACAACCGGTCTCAGGCACGGTCGTTGCCGCCAGCGTCGACACCTTCACGGTCGCACGATCAGACAGCGATATTGGCAAGGTGCATGTGCATTTTCCACGTGCGGGCTATCGGGTGAACATCAGCTAAAATGTAAAAACCCCCGCCAATCTCTCAGCAGGGGTTCTCTATGTCGTAGGGTGGGGTTTCACCCCACCAATCACCAGTCCTCGCGAACCACCACGCGGGTTTTCACCGGCAGCTTCATCGCCGCAAGGCGCAGAGCCTCCATGGCAACGCCTTCGGCAACGCCGTCGATCTCGAACATGATCCGGCCTGGCTTGACCTTGCAGGCCCAGCGGTCCACAGACCCTTTACCTTTACCCATCCGCACCTCAATCGGTTTGGCGGTGACAGGGGTGTCTGGAAAGATCCGAATCCACACACGGCCCTGACGTTTCATGTGACGCGTCATGGCACGACGTGCGGCCTCGATCTGGCGCGCGGTGACACGCTCCGGCTGGGTAGCTTTCAGGCCATAGGTGCCAAAGTTCAGGTCAGACCCGCCCTTGGCTTCGCCCTTGATACGGCCCTTGAACTGTTTACGGAATTTTGTGCGCTTTGGTTGAAGCATGATTAGTTCCTCCGACCGCCGCCAGCACCGCGCGGTGCGGGACCGTCCTGCAGCTCTTGCGCTTTGCGATCACGGGCCGACGGATCGTGCTCCATGATGTCGCCTTTGAAGATCCAGACCTTGATCCCGATGATGCCATAGGGCGTCTCTGCCTCGGTCGGTGCGTAATCAATATCCGCACGCAGCGTGTGAAGCGGCACACGGCCCTCGCGGTACCATTCTGTCCGCGCGATTTCCGCACCACCCAGACGACCGGCAACATTCACTCGAATGCCCAGAGCGCCCATGCGCATCGCGTTTTGAACCGCGCGCTTCATGGCACGGCGGAAGGACACACGACGCTCAAGCTGTTGCGCGATGCTTTCGCCCACAAGAGCTGCATCCAGCTCAGGCTTGCGCACTTCCACCACATTGAGGTGCAGCTCGCTGTCGGTCATGTTGGCCAGCTTACGACGCAGACCTTCGATGTCTGCCCCTTTCTTGCCGATGATCACACCCGGACGCGCGGTGTGCACAGTCACGCGGCATTTCTTATGCGGGCGCTCGATGATCACACGGCTGATACCGGCTTGCTTGCACTCTTTGTTGATGAATTCACGGATCGCAATGTCTTCCAGCAGAAGATCACCGTAATCCTTGGTATCGGCGTACCAGCGGCTGTCCCAGGTGCGGTTGACCTGAAGGCGCATGCCGATTGGATTGACTTTATTTCCCATTAGGCTTGCTCCTCAACTTCACGCACCTTGATGGTGAGCTCGGAAAACGGCTTCAGGATGCGACCAAACCGGCCACGCGCCCGCGGGCGACCGCGTTTCATGATCAGGTTCTTGCCGACATAGGCTTCCGCCACGATCAACTCATCCACATCCAGGTTGTGGTTGTTCTCGGCATTGGCAATCGCCGACTGAAGGCATTTCTTCACGTCCTCGGCAATCCGCTTGTTCGAGAAGGTCAGGTCATTAAGCGCCTTATCGACCTTCTTGCCACGGATCATGGCCGCAACCAGGTTCAGTTTCTGCGGGCTGGTCCGAAGCATGCGCAGTTTTGCCATTGCTTCGTTTTCAGCCACGCGGCGGGGGTTCTTTTCCTTGCCCATGACTTACTTCCGTTTCGCTTTTTTGTCGGCTGCATGACCGTAATAGGTACGGGTCGGTGCGTATTCACCGAATTTCTGACCAATCATATCTTCCGACACGTTGACGGGGATATGTTTCTGACCGTTGTAGACGCCAAACGTCAGACCCACGAACTGGGGCAGGATCGTCGAGCGGCGCGACCAGATTTTGATGACTTCGTTACGACCACTTTCGCGCGAGGCTTCGGCTTTCTTAAGCACGTAAGCATCCACAAAAGGGCCTTTCCAGACTGAGCGGCTCATATGTTAACGGCCCTTCTTCTTGGCGTGACGCGAGCGGATAATAAGCTTCTGCGACGCCTTGTTCTTGTTGCGGGTGCGTGCCCCTTTGGTCGGCTTACCCCATGGGGTCACCGGGTGACGACCACCTGAGGTCCGACCCTCACCACCACCGTGCGGGTGATCGATCGGGTTCATAACCACACCACGAACGGATGGACGAATGCCTTTGTGGCGCATCCGGCCCGCTTTACCGTAGTTCTGGTTTGAGTTGTCAGGGTTCGATACCGCACCAACCGTGGCCATGCATTCCTGGCGGACCATACGAAGCTCACCCGAGCTCAGACGGATCTGAGCGTAGCCACCATCACGGCCCACAAACTGCGCATAGGTGCCTGCGGCGCGGGCGATCTGACCGCCTTTGCCTGGCTTGAGTTCAATGTTGTGGATGATTGTACCGATCGGCATGCCGGAAAACGGCATTGCGTTGCCCGGCTTGATGTCGGCCTTGGCGCTTGCGATGACCTTGTCACCAACCGCCAGACGCTGCGGCGCCAGGATATAGGCCTGCTCGCCGTCATCATATTTCACAAGAGCGATGAACGCGGTCCGGTTCGGGTCATATTCGATCCGTTCAACGGTGGCCGCCACATCAAATTTACGACGTTTGAAATCAACGATCCGGTAAAGGCGTTTCGCGCCTCCCCCACGACGACGTGAGGTAATCCGCCCGGTGTTGTTCCGGCCGCCCGATTTCGTCAAACCCTCTGTAAGGGCCTTGACGGGGCGTCCTTTATACAGCTCCGAACGGTCGATCAGCACCAGCCCGCGCTGGCCCGGCGTCGTTGGCTTATACGACTTAAGTGCCATGCTTTCTGTCTTCCGTTTAGCAGTGGCGGATGAATGCATCCGCCTATGTAGGCCGGGGTTGACCCCGGCATGGATATAGGCCCCCGGAGGTGCCCGGTTGAAATGGTCTTGCGACCAAAAGCACAGCCCCGGACGAATCCGGGGCCTTGCCGATGGGGTCGTTTACGAAAGAGAGGGGGCGGGTCAAGGGGGCTGGATGAGAAACTCCACGCCGTCATCCTCGGGCTTGACCCGAGGACCACTTGACCAGGAGATCCCCGATCAAGTCGGGGATGACGACACGCAGAGTGGTAAGCCGCGCGATATCGAAGTCAGCAGTCGCAGATAGATGATTGCAAGGAAGTTGAAATATCTAAGTTCAGTATTCACTTTCAATAAATGAATATAGAGACCTGGAATATGGAATGTGGCCCTTCAATCGCGAGAGAGTAACGAAAAGGCTAAATACGGTAGATCTCGACCCAGAACTTGGAGACGTCGAGTTTCTATGTGCGGTGGAGGAAGTCTTTGACGTGAATATAAGTAAAGACGCTGCGGCAAACCTAATCACGGTAGGCGCACTGCATGAGCTCATTCTAAAGCAAAAAATTGACCTATCACAAAGTGAAAGCATTTGGTCATCGCTTACAGAGCTTCTGCGCGAACACACTGGTACCAAAGACCCAATTGATCACGAAACAACATTCTTTCCAAAATTCGCAAAAAAGCGCGGCAGACCTGGAACGACCGAACAAGAAACCCCGGCCACTCTCGCAGCCGGGGTTTCTCAAATCGTAGGGTGGGGTTTCACCCCACCAAGGCTCAAAGCCCCGTGGTCACGTCAATCGTGTTGCCTTCTTCCAGCGTCACATAGGCCTTTTTCACGTCTTTCCGTTTGCCCATCTGGCCGCGGAAGCGTTTGACTTTGCCCTTTGTAATCGCCGTATTGACCGCCTTCACCTTCACCCCAAAGAGCGCCTCAACGGCCTCTTTGATCTGTGGTTTGGCCGCGTCAATCGCCACCTCGAACACAACCGCGTTGGACTCAGAGGCCATCGTGGCTTTCTCGGTGATGATCGGCTTGCGGATCACGTCGTAATGTTCTGGTTTCGCGCTCATTTCAACCGAGCCTCCAGTGCTTCGATCCCTGCTTTGGTCAACACAAGCGTGTCGCGGCGCAGGATGTCATATACGTTTGCGCCCATGCTTGGCAGCACGTCGAGACCGTCAATATTGGCCGCCGCCTTGGCAAACCCTTCATTGACTTCGGCCCCGTCGATTACCAAGGCCCGCTTCCAGCCCAGGTCTTTGACCTGCTTGGCCAGGTCCTTGGTCTTGCCTTTGGAATCGGCGGCGTCCAGAACCACAAGCTCACCTGCCTTGGCCTTGGCCGACAGAGCATGCTTGAGGCCCAGCAAACGCACCTTCTTGGGCAGATCATGCGCGTGGCTGCGCGGAGTCGGACCCTTGTAGATACCACCCTTGCGGAAAATCGGCGCGTTGCGGTCCCCGTGGCGTGCGCCCCCGGTGCCCTTCTGGCGATAAATCTTCTTGGTCGAGTAGCTGGTTTCCGACCGTGTCTTGACCTTGTGCGTACCAGCCTGCGCCTTGTTGCGCTGCCAGCGGACGACGCGGTGCAGGATATCGGCGCGGGGTTCGAGACCAAAGATTTCTTCGCCCAGATCGACCGACCCGGCTTTCTTGCCGTCGAGTTTGATCACGTCGAGTTTCATGCCTCACCGTCCTTCTTCTCTTCAGCTTCGGCAGCTTCTGCCTCGGCCACGGTATCGATCTTGGCCTCGTCTGCCTCAGCCGCTTCCATCGCGGCTTGCTCTGCTTCGGCGGCGGCTGCTGCCGCAGCTTCTGCTTCAGCAGCGGCAGCGGCCGCAGCTTCTTCAGCGGCTTTTTCAGCTTCGGCAGCGGCGGATTTCAAGGCAGCCGGCAGAATGGCGTTCTCAGGGAACGGCTTTTTCACCGCATCCTTGATCGTCACCCAACCGCCTTTGGAGCCTGGAACAGCGCCCTTGACCATGATCAGGCCACGGTCGGCATCGGTACGCACCACTTGCAAGTTTTGGGTGGTCACACGGGCAGCCCCCATATGGCCGGCCATCTTTTTGCCTTTGAACACGCGGCCCGGATCCTGACATTGTCCGGTTGAGCCGTGCGAACGATGGCTGATCGACACACCGTGCGTGGCGCGCAGACCGCCAAAGTTGTGGCGTTTCATGGCGCCAGCAAAACCTTTACCAATCGACGTGCCCGAGACATCCACAAACTGACCCTCAAAGTAGTGGTTCGCAGTAATCTCTTCCCCCACGGCGATCATGTTCTCAGGCGCAACGCGGAACTCCGCGACCTTGCGCTTGGGTTCCACCTTCGCGGCCGAGAAATGACCCCGCATGGCCTTTGAAGTCCGCTTTGCCTTGGCCGAGCCGGCACCCAACTGCACAGCGGCATAGCCATGTGCGTCGGGCGTGCGCTGAGCCACGACCTGTAGTTTGTCCAGTTGAAGCACGGTCACAGGAATCTGCTTGCCGTCCTCCATGAAAAGCCGGGTCATGCCGACTTTCTTTGCGATCACACCAGAGCGCAACATATCGAAGCCCTCCTTAGACCGAGATTTGAACGTCCACACCAGCGGCCAGGTCGAGCTTCATCAGCGCATCGACAGTCTGCGGTGTGGGATCGACGATATCGAGAAGACGCTTATGCGTCCGGATCTCGAACTGGTCGCGGGATTTCTTGTTCACGTGCGGGCCGCGCAGAACAGTGAATTTCTCAATCTTGTTCGGCAACGGAATCGGTCCGCGCACATCGGCGCCAGTCCGTTTCGCAGTATTGACGATTTCCTGCGTGCTGGCATCCAACACACGATAATCAAACGCCTTCAGGCGGATGCGGATGTTTTGGCTTTGAACGGCCATTGTTCTTATCCCTCAAAGGGTTCAAGCGGAGAGGAAGAGAGGCGGGATTGCCGCGCTTCATCGCGCCAAAATGAAAGGGTGCGCTTGCACGCACCCCAATTTGTTTACATCACTCGATGATTTTCGACACGACGCCGGCGCCGACGGTGCGGCCGCCTTCGCGGATGGCGAAGCGCAGGCCGTTTTCCATGGCGATGGGCGCGATCAGTTCCACGTTGAACTTCAGGTTGTCGCCCGGCATCACCATCTCGGTGCCCGAGGGAAGCTCAACCGTGCCAGTGACGTCCGTTGTACGGAAGTAGAACTGCGGACGGTAGTTGGCGAAGAACGGCGTGTGACGCCCGCCCTCATCCTTGGTCAGGATATAGGCTTCGGCTTCGAACTTGGTGTGCGGTGTCACCGAGCCCGGCTTACACAGAACCTGACCCCGCTCAACACCTTCACGGTCCACACCGCGCAGAAGTGCGCCAATGTTGTCGCCCGCTTCACCACGGTCGAGAAGTTTGCGGAACATCTCAACGCCGGTGCAGGTCGTCTTGGTGGTGTCGCGGATGCCGACAATCTCAATCTCATCACCCACATTGATCACACCGCGCTCCACACGGCCGGTCACAACCGTGCCGCGGCCCGAGATCGAGAACACGTCCTCAATCGGCATCAGGAACGGCTGATCCACAGCCCGCGCAGGCGTCGGGATATACTCATCCACAGCCGCCATCAGCTCAGAGATCTTTTCGGACCCGATGTTGTCGTCGCGACCTTCCAGAGCGGCAAGAGCCGAACCAGCAATGATCGGAATGTCGTCGCCAGGATACTCATACGAGCTCAGAAGCTCGCGGATTTCCATTTCCACCAGTTCCAGAAGCTCTTCGTCGTCGACCTGGTCCACCTTGTTCATGAAGACAACCATGTAGGGGATGCCAACCTGACGGCCCAGAAGGATGTGCTCGCGCGTCTGGGGCATCGGGCCGTCGGCCGCGTTCACAACCAGGATCGCGCCGTCCATCTGCGCCGCACCGGTGATCATGTTCTTGACGTAGTCCGCGTGGCCGGGGCAGTCGACATGCGCGTAGTGACGGTTCTCCGTCTCATACTCAACATGCGCCGTCGAAATGGTGATCCCCCGCGCCTTCTCTTCCGGCGCGCCGTCAATCTCGTCATAGGCTTTAAAATCGCCAAACTGCTTCGTGATCGCAGCTGTCAGCGTCGTCTTACCATGATCAACATGGCCAATCGTGCCAATGTTCACATGCGGCTTCGTGCGGTCAAACTTTTCCTTTGCCATGATGGCCTCCTGTCTTTGCGGATGGTGGGATAAAATCCCACCCTACGGTGGTGGGTAGGGCGGGGTTCACCCCGCCACCCGGGTTATGCGTATTTCGACTGAATCTCTTCCGAGATATTCGATGGCACCGGTTCGTAATGCGAGAACTGCATGGTGAACTGGGCGCGGCCCGACGACATCGAACGCAGCGTGTTGATGTAACCGAACATGTTCGCCAGCGGCACGTTTGCGTTGATCGCAATCGCGTTGCCGCGTGGCTCTTGTCCGGACACCTGACCACGGCGAGATGTCAGGTCACCAATGATGCCACCGGTGTATTCTTCCGGCGTGATCACCTCGACCTTCATGATCGGCTCAAGCAGTTTCGCGCCCGCCTTTTTCAGGCCTTCGCGCATACCCATACGTCCGGCAATCTCAAACGCCATGACGCTGGAGTCCACATCGTGGAACTTACCGTCGATCAGAGCAACCTTGAAATCGATCACAGGGAAGCCAGCCAGAGGACCGCTGTCCATAACGCTCTCGATGCCTTTTTCCACACCCGGGATGTATTCCTTAGGCACGGCACCCCCGACGATGCGGCTCTCGAACGAGTACCCTTCGCCCGCTTCGGTCGGCGTGATGATCATTTTCACCTCGGCGAACTGACCTGATCCACCCGACTGTTTCTTGTGGGTGTAAGTATGCTCGACCTCATGAGAGATGGTCTCACGATAGGCCACCTGAGGCGCACCGATATTGGCCTCAACCTTGAATTCACGCTTTAGACGATCCACCAGAATGTCGAGGTGCAGTTCGCCCATGCCTTTCATGATGGTCTGACCGGACTCCAAGTCAGTTTCCACACGGAAGGACGGATCTTCTGCCGCCAGACGCGCCAGACCCTGAGACATTTTCTCTTGGTCGCCTTTGGTCTTTGGCTCAACCGCGATCTCGATCACCGGATCGGGGAAAGTCATGGTTTCGAGAACCACTGGATCCTTCTCGTCACAGAGCGTGTCACCGGTTGTGGTGTCTTTCAGACCCGCAAGCGCGATGATGTCGCCGGCAAATGCCTCTTCGATCTCTTCACGGTTGTTGGAGTGCATCATCATCATCCGACCAACGCGCTCTTTCTTGCCTTTGGTCGAGTTCAGCATCGAGCCGCCCTTGTTCAGGACGCCCGAATAGATGCGGGTGAAGGTCAGCGAGCCGACAAACGGGTCGTTCATGATTTTGAAGGCAAGGCCCGAGAACGCCATATTGTCATCTGCCCGGCGGGCAATGTTGCGCTCTTCGTTTTCGTCACCTGGCTTAAAGCCCATATAGTCGACCACATCCAGCGGGCTGGGCAGATAGTCAATCACAGCGTTAAGCAGCGGCTGAACGCCTTTGTTCTTGAAAGCAGAGCCACCCAGAACCGGAACAAAGTCCAGCGCCAGCGTGCCCTTGCGCAGCAGTTTGCGCAGCGTTGGCACGTCAGGCTCGTTGCCTTCCAGATAGGCCTCCATCGCGTCGTCGTCTTGCTCGACGGCGGCTTCGATCATCTTCTCACGCCACTCGTTGGCCATGTCCTGCAGGCCGTCGCGAATGGGTGCTTTGACCCAGCTCGCGCCCAGGTCTTCACCCTGCCACAGCCACTCTTCCATGGTCACCAGGTCAACCAGACCTTCCAGATCGCTTTCAGAGCCAATCGGGATACCGATCGGCACAGGACGCGCACCAGTGCGCTCTTCGATCATCTTCACACAATTGAAGAAGTCGGCACCGATCTTGTCCATCTTGTTGACGAACACCATCCGCGGAACGTTGTAGCGGTCGGCCTGACGCCACACCGTCTCGGTCTGTGGCTCAACACCCGCATTGCCATCCAGAACACAGACCGCGCCGTCCAGAACGGCCAGCGAACGTTCAACTTCGATGGTGAAGTCGACGTGGCCGGGGGTGTCGATGATGTTCAGGCGGTGCTTTTCGGAATCGGGCGTCTGGCCATCTTCCGTGCGCTCCCAGAATGTGGTGGTCGCAGCAGATGTGATGGTGATCCCACGCTCCTGCTCCTGCTCCATCCAGTCCATGGTGGCCGCACCATCGTGCACCTCACCAATATTGTGGGATTTGCCGGTGTAGTACAGGATCCGTTCCGAGCAGGTGGTCTTGCCTGCATCGATATGGGCCATAATGCCAAAGTTGCGGTAACGGTCGAGCGGATAATCGCGTGCCATGGTCTAATGCCTCTAAAGGTTTACCAGCGGTAGTGGCTGAAGGCTTTGTTCGCCTCGGCCATCTTGTGGGTGTCTTCACGTTTCTTAACGGCTGAGCCGCGCGAGTTCACAGCATCCAGAAGCTCACCTGCAAGGCGCTCTTCCATCGTGTTTTCGTTGCGGCCCCGACTTGCGGTGATCAACCAGCGGATGGCCAGCGCTTCACGGCGTTCAGGACGCACTTCAACAGGCACCTGATAGGTGGCACCACCCACACGGCGCGAGCGAACCTCAACCGATGGTTTGATATTGTCGAGCGCTTCGTGGAAGAGCTCAACAGGGGCGCGCTTGACCTTGTCTTCGACCCGGTCCAGGGCGTTGTAGACGATGCGTTCGGCAACAGACTTCTTGCCGTCGATCATCAGGTTGTTCATGAATTTTGTCAGAACCCGATCACCGTACTTAGCGTCGGGTAGAACTTCGCGTTTTTCAGCAGCGTGACGACGTGACATGCTCTGCTCTCCTTACTTAGGACGCTTGGCGCCGTATTTCGAACGACGCTGCTTACGATCTTTGACGCCTTGGGTATCCAGAACGCCGCGAAGAATGTGGTAGCGAACACCAGGAAGGTCTTTCACCCGGCCACCCCGGATCAGAACCACAGAGTGCTCCTGAAGGTTGTGGCTTTCACCAGGGATATAGCTGATCACCTCGAACCCATTGGTCAGGCGCACCTTGGCCACTTTCCGCATCGCCGAGTTCGGCTTTTTCGGTGTGGTGGTGTAGACGCGTGTGCACACGCCACGTTTCTGCGGGCACCCCTGAAGGTGCAGCGACTTGGTGGATCGGACTTTGGGCTGCCGCGGTTTGCGGATCAGCTGTTGGATCGTTGGCATAGGGTCTCTTTCCCGTCTCTCAACACATATGTCTGCACAAGAACGACCTCGTGCGGTTTCATCTCATAGCGCTTCACGCGTCCGCAAAGCGAAAAGGCCGCAATCGTTTCCATTCCGAGGCAAACGACGCGGTGGGCTCCCAGAGGATCGGGGCAACTCAAACGGCCCGGATCTTGTCCACTTAAATTTTGATTTCGGATTTCGGGGTCACCCCCGGCACCGAGATGAGCGGCGTATAGGGGGAGTCGAAGCGGCTGTCAACAGCCGTTGGCGGGATCAACACAGCCTTTCAAACAAGCTTTTCAGAAGCTTCTTTTGCCTTGCCCGGCGTAATGTCATTTGCCACGGTTGCGTAACTGAAATCCTGAGCAGGACTTTCTTGTATGCGCGTTATCGGACTTTGCCGGTTTTCCTATCCCGCCATTGGCGGGTTCAAACGCATGCATGACACCGTCGAAGAGCGTGAGGCTTATCTCTATGCGCCTGAGCGCATGGACCTGCGCTTTCGCCATTTCGAGGCCCTCACCCTGCCGTCTATCGCGGCCCAGAAAGACAAGCGTTTCACGTTTTTGGTCGTCACTGGTGAGCGTATGCCGAAACGCTATCGGGATCGCCTCAACGACATTTGCGCGTCAGTGCCAGAGGTAAAGTTGGTCACGGCCCCGCCTGCCAAGCATCGCACAGCCATGCAAAATGTGATCAAGGCAGAACTAGGAGAAGACCAGACCGAAAGCCTGCAATTCCGGCTTGATGACGATGATGCCGTTGGAACAAATTTCATTCGCGGTATCCGTCGCACCGCACGCCTCGTCTGGAAACTGCGTGCCGATTGGCAGAACCTCGTGATTGAGTATTCAAGCGGCTATTCTATAAAATTAACCCCGGATGGTATTTTGGCAAAAGACATGCAAGGGCAGTTTCTGGCCTGCGGACTAGCCGTCCTGTTTCGTCCACAAGACAAGAAGACGGTGATGAATTTCGCCCATCACAAACTGCATCACTCTATGCCCACGATCATTGACCCAACCACACCAATGTACCTGCGCGCCGTGCATGATGACAACGACAGTCGCGCACGCGGCAAGGATACGGGCCTCAAACCTCTGACAGATGAGGACCGCGCCTTTTTCAAAGCTCGGTTCAATGTCGACGAGAAGGCTGTGCAAGCGGCCTTTTCCTCCCTGTCCGCACTTCGCGATAAAGTGTGAACAACCCGCTGGCGACCACGATGGCCGCACCCAAAAGTGTTAGTGCGTCAGGCCACTCTCCAAAGACGAGCCATCCCAAAACCATAGCCCATAAAAGCCCCGTGTAGCGAAAGGGCGCGATAAACGCGATGTCGCCCACACGCATCACCATGATCGAAAACAACAAACCGCCCATCACAAAAAGTGCGGCCGTCCCGATGAGCGAAGCCATGCGTAGATCAACAGGCTCCCAAACCACGAAAAGGCTAAGTCCTCCAAAAACAACCAATGTCGCAATCGCGGTCAGTAGCGTGATGAACACAGATGGGGTCTCTGGCGACAGCTGACGCGCCGCAAGATCGCGGATCGTGACACAGCCCACGGCACAAAGGGCATAGAGCGAATAGACGTTGAAATCCGCAGCCCCAGGCCGGATGATCAGCAAAACACCAACAAACCCCACCAGAATGGCCAGCATCCTGCGCCACCCTACGGGTTCGCGCAAAAACACTGCCGCCGCCAGCGTCACGGTCAGCGGCAGCGCCTGCAGAATCGCTGTGACATTGGCAATCGGCATGTTGAAAAGCGCTGTGAGAAAGAAATAGACGACACCAAGCTCTGCCAGAGTGCGCAAGCCCACCAGTCCAAAATCACGACGCGGTAGCCGGGTGCGCAGAACACCCAGACGCCATGCAAGCAAAGCGGTCAGACCTGTCGTCAGAAGACCGCGCAACATCAAGATCTGCGACAACGGCATGTCGCCTGCCAACAATTTCAGCGCGGTGTCGTTGAACGTGAAACACGCCATCGACGCCATCATCAAAAACGCACCGGTCAGGTTGTCAGAACGTGCCATAATTCGGCTCTAGACCTCGGATGACTGTGGCACAAGTCGCCCAATGCTTCTTTCTTGTCCAAAATACCCAATAACCGGGGTTAAATGACTGCCCCTGGCTTCAAAGTTTCGCGCAGTTCGCCGTGCAAGACAGGGTTCGCCGCCAAGACACCTGGCAGTTTCGGCGCCTGGTTGTTGAACACGAGGCTTTCGCCGTCCCGATCCGAAATCGCCGCCCCCGCTTCGGTCAGGATCAAAGCACCCGCCGCAATGTCCCACTCCCACGCGCCGCGCAGGGTCATCATCGCATCAAACCGCCCTTCAGCCACAAGGGCCATACGATAGGCCAAAGATGGGCGAAAGCTGCGCACCAACCCTGGATGTTCGCCCGCGCGCCAATGTTTACCGTCAAAATTGGGTTTCGCAGCCAGCATGCTGGCCCCATTCAACCTGTTAGAAGCACCGACCTTGAGTGGCGTACTGTTCAGAGTTGCACCCATCCCGCGCGCGGCCGCATAGAGCTTGTCCCGCATTGGGAGATAGATCACGCCCGCGACGACCTTCCCTTGCTCGACCAAAGCAATCGAATGCGCCCAGGTTTTTGATCCTTCGATAAAACTGCGCGTACCATCTATCGGATCAACGATAAACACCCGCTCACGGGTCAGCCGCGCGCCATCATCCTCGCTTTCTTCGGATAACCAGCCATAGTTCGGGCGCGCTGCGCGCAGCGTATCTTCCAGAACCCGGTTCACCGCCAGATCAGCCTCGGTCACAGGCCCTGCGCCTTCCGGTTTGTCCCACACCTTGGCGGATGGCCCGGTATATTGCCGCGCCACATCGCCCGCAGCCTGTGCCGCCGCGATCAAAAGCTTCAGGTCAGTCACCGGCAAGCGTCATACCCTCAACGAGCAGCGATGGCACCGTGCGGCTCAGCCACATGCGCGCGTCGTTGGCTGGCTGCATCCGCATCAGCATGTCCGGCAGACTGCCCGCAATGGTGCATTCATTCACCGGATAGGTGATCTCTCCGTTTTCCACCCAAAACCCCGATGCGCCACGAGAATAATCACCCGTGTTGGGATTAATGGTCGAGCCGATCATCGACGTCACCAATAGCCCCGTGCCCATCTCGGCAATCAGGTCTTCGCGGGTCTTGGTGCTTTGCGTCAAAGCCACATTGCCCACGCTCGGGCTGGGCGGTGACGAGGTGCTGCGCCGCGCGTTGGCAGTGGACGCAAACCCAAGCTTGCGCCCTGTGGCCAAATCAAGTGTCCACCCCGTCAGCACACCATCTTCCACGATGTTCCGCGCTGATACAGCAAGCCCTTCGGCATCAAATGGGCGCGACCCGGGAACACGCGGTCTCAATGGATTTTCGACAAGCGACATACCCTTGGGCAGCACCTGTTCTCCCAGCTTGTTCAAAAGCCAAGACGACCCGCGCGCGACAGTGGATCCATTGCTGGCCACCAAGAGATGGCCGATGAGCGTGCTGGACACACGTTCATCAAACAGAACCGGATATGCGCCGGTAGGCGGCTTGCGCGCGCCAAGCTGAGCGACCGCACGTGTGCCTGCTGTCTGCCCAATATCATCCGCGGCACGCAAATCCATCGCAAAGATGCGGTTGTCCCCATCATAATCACGCTGCATCGACGTGCCTTCACCGGCAATCGCAACGCAGCTTAACGACGTGCTTGTGCGCGTATATCCCCCAGCAAATCCGTTACTCGCCGCGATGTGCATGTTTTGCGACGAATACCCGCTGGACGCCGATTGCACTTGGGTCACTCCAGTGACCGCAAAGGCCGAGGCTTCTGCTTCCAGGGCCTGCCCCTGGAGGTCTGCTGGCGCAGGCTCTTCGGCAGTGTCAGCAAGCTGCAAAGCCGTGGCATCCCAATCCTGAACAATCTGCTCTGGATCAGCCAGGCCGATATGCGGGTCTTCTGGCGCCTCTCGCGCCATAGCAACTGCGCGCTCAGCCAGCATGGCAATCGTCGCATCACTTGTATCAGACGCTGAAACGCAGGCCTGTCTTTGGCCAACGAGAACCCGCAGCCCGATATCCGTACCTTCTGCGCGCTCGGCCTTTTCCAAGGCCCCTTTGCGCACGGCTATGTCCAGAGACCGCCCTTCAACCGCGATGGCGTCTGCCGCATCCGCTCCGGCCTTTTTCGCTGCACTCAAAAGCGCGTCGGTCAGGGATTTCAATTCAGACAGCATTCATGTCTCCACTTCGGCCCGCAACAGGTAGACCGAGGCCCGCGGCCTTACAAGACCGCGGGCCTCAGATAACCCGTCAAAGCGAAGTGTCAGAGCAGATCAGCGCAAACGCTGACCGTTGGCCAGAACCTGACCGTCACTTTTGACTTCGATTGTGGAGTTCAGCGTGTCCTCTCCATCGCCAGGCACAGCGAAGAGACCCATCATCATCCGAGCGCCCATAGCCTGATCCTCGGGCACAAAGCCCATGGAAACCAGAGTATCCAGCAGCGCATTGGCGCCCACCAGCTTCAGATCAATCGTCCCGTCGGGTGCCGGCACCCCATCAAAGGTTTCCAGATCGCTGTTGTCGAATGTAAAGGCACCACCTCCGGTCAACTCAGCGCCTGCCGCCCGGACGGTCAGGGAATTAAGGCTCAATGAATTCAGTTCGCCAGGCATTTCACCTGATGTCTCAACGTTTTCCATTTCCTCTGGGTTTAGGAAGTCAAAAAACAGTTTCGCCTTGCCGGTCATGTCGATGGCAATTGTCGCTGGATCACGCGGAAGTTGGCCCGTCGGGTCAAAAATACCCCAAATGAGGTCTGACATTGTGAAGTTGCCCATGGTGAAGCCAAATGCAAAATCCTGTTCCTCTTCACCTTTTATAATCGGCATGCCAAACTTGAACCCGGCTTCTTCCAGTGCGAACTCGACCGGGAACGGAATTTCACCGCCTGCCATGGAGACGTTGGTGTCGGTTGTGGACACGTCATAGATCAGGCCCTTGTCGCTCATCGCCACTTTGATTTGGCCCGTGTTGGAGCTTGTCGTGCCCTGCACATTCTCAGCCCCTTCCGTGAACTGAAACTCCATGGCGTTTTCGCGATAGGACAGATCCGCATCGACGGCGAACCCGTTCGCCACAGCCTGATGCATCAACGCAGCATCCATTTCGAGCGGCAACGTGCTTGTCCCGGTGGCATCCATACCTGCTAGACCGCCTTTCAAAACAAGGCGCGCGTCTTCATTTTCAGGGTCTTTGAAATCAATGTTGTAACTGACCGGGCCACTGGTCATTTTTTGATCGGCAACACGCAGGTCGCCGACTTTCATAGTTGTCGTACCGACAATATCGGCCACTGTGACATCCATCACACCCAGATCAATGCTTTGACCCTCGGCCACGATTTCCTTGAACTTCAGAGCAATTTCCGCCGCCGTGTAGTTATATGTGATGTCGTTTGGATCACCCGAGACATTCATCACAAGGCCGGTGTTGTTGTAATCCATCGCAATGGTCACAGCCTCGGGTCCATCAACCACAATGTTCAGCGGAATGGACGCCGGGAACTCGACAGAAACGGTGCCGTCGCCCTTTTCGACAAAATCGATTTCACCCAGTTCTACGCGGATATTCGCGTCTTCCTCGGGGATCTCCATGCTCATCACGATGTTTTTCACCGAAAGCGTGTCACCCGACAGCGTCTCTTCGGCGGACATAGTGTATCCAGAACCCGCGAAGTAACCTTTCCAGTCAGCCCAGACATCCTGAGCTGTCACATCGGCAAATGCTGCCGTTCCGGTCATGAAAAATCCCAAAGCCACCGCCGAAGTACTGCTGCGAAGTGTGGCCTGTCCAAATGAGGTCATGATGAACCCTTCCGTTTTTAAAAAATCGCCCCTAGCTTCTGTTCAAGCCAAAGGATGGTCAAGGGCTTGTTACGCAAGTCTGGGGCGCTCGATGGGAGTCTTTTTGACTTTCTTGTGACCCAGTTTGAAGCGCAAAAGGAACAAATGAATGGATTTTTCAGGGAAAACAGTTCTGGTCACAGGCGCAAGTCGTGGAATTGGGGCGTCAACAGCGCGTCATTTTGCAAAAGCGGGTGCGAATGTTGTGCTCACAGCGCGGTCAGAAGACGCCATAGCAGAGCTGGCGTCTGACCTTGGGAACAAGGCACTAGCCGTGCCCTGCGACGTCAGTCGGTACGAGGATCTGTTTCGCGCTGTCGATGCCGCCTGCGACACGTTTGGTGGACTTGATGTCTTGATTGGCAACGCGGGGGTGATCGAACCGATTTCTCACCTGCAATCTGCTAACCCCGAAGACTGGGGAAAGGTCATCGACATTAACCTCAAAGGCGTGTTCTACGGGATGCGCGCTGCAATGCCGGTGATGACAGAGTCAGGTGGCGGCACCATCATCACCATCAGTTCAGGGGCCGCAAGCAGCGCGCTCGAAGGCTGGAGCCATTATTGTACATCCAAAGCCGGTGCCGCGATGCTCACACGGTGCGCCGACAAAGAACGGCGCGCGTCTGGCCTGCGCGTCATGGGCCTTTCACCAGGCACTGTGGCCACCGAGATGCAGCACGAAATCAAGGCCAGCGGCATCAACCCTGTGAGCCAGCTTGACTGGTCCGACCACATTCCGCCCGATTGGCCTGCGCGCGCCTTGATGTGGATGTGCACTGAGGACGCGGACGAATTCATCGGCGAAGAAATTTCGTTGCGAGACGAAAGCATCCGAAAGCGGGTTGGCCTGATATGATCGACATAAACAAATCTGACGACGGGCTATGGCAAGTTAAGATCAATCGCCCGGACAAAGCCAATTCGCTCACGCGCGACATGCTCTACGATCTGGCGGACATCGCAGAAGCAGCTCAGGACGCCCGTACGCTTGTTCTGACGGGAGAAGGCAAGGTGTTTTCGGCAGGCATGGACCTTGACGCTGCCAAAACGGGCCTTGCGACTGATCCGGTATGGGAGCGCCTTTCTGGTGCCATCGCCGCCCTGCCCGGCCTGAGCATCGCGGCTCTCAACGGCACAGTGGCGGGTGGGGCCATCGGCATGGTTCTGGCCTGCGATCTGCGTGTGGCCGTGCCCGGCACCAAGATTTTCTATCCCGTCATGCGCCTTGGCTTTCTCCCGCAGCCCTCAGATCCCGGACGCCTGCGCAATCTCATCGGTCCGTCGCGGGCCAAAATGATCCTGATGGCCGGACAAAAGATCGAGGCCCAGCAGGCCCTGCATTGGGGTCTTTTTGATCAGGTTGTTGAGAAAGATGCGCTATTGGACACGGCCTGCGATCTTGCATCGGACACATTGACCGCAACCGCCAAGCACGCGGCGGCTATCAAGGCGCTCTGCACCCGTTAAGTCGCCTTTACCCTGATCCAGTTCATCATGCCTGACATCTGGTGCGACGCCATGTGGCAGTGGAACATCCAGTCGCCAGGGTTTTCGGCCACAAACACGATCTCACGCGTCTGATCACCATGAATAACCAGCGTATCGCGCCATGGTCCAAGCGATCCGTCCTGCATGACTTCGCGAAAATGCATACCATGCAAATGCATCGCATGCGGGAACGCGGTTTTATTTTGCATCGGAATCCGGATCGTTTCGCCCAATGCAGCCTCCACAAGCGGCGCATCGGTCATTCCGGCCACAGCATTGAAAGCCCAGAACTGTCCAGCTTCGGCCAGCGCTCGCGCGTCCATCTTTTCTCCCTTCCACACCGCACCACTGGGTAAGCCGCGCATCGCACCCCCCTCCATCACAAGAGGAACCGTTCGGGCCGGGGCCAATTCAACCAAAGGCATGTCATTGGGCGGCAAAGGCGCAGGGGCCGGGCGTGTGGTCGAGCCCTTGGTCACGGCATACGTTGCCAACACGAACGTTCCGCCTCGTTCCACTGACGCGATAAGCGCTTCGTCACCCTCCACAGCCGTCACATCCGCAATCAGGTCCACGCGCTGCGCCGGGCCGATCTCAACTGTCTCAGCCTCATACGGCGCGCCAAGCGGCATTCCGTCCAGCGCAACCACCCACGCGCGCCACCCCTGCAAGGCGATACGAAGAATTTTGGCCGTCGCCGTGTTCACCAACCGAAGACGCACCCGCGCCCCTTCGGGATAAGACCCTTTGACCTCGGGCTGTCCATTGACGGTGACGTAATTGCCCAAACGCCCGGCATGGGACATATCGTGCCGGTTGCCGAAAGACGGATGTATCTGTGCCTCTTCGGTCATGCGCCAATCCTGCAGCACGAGTGTCTCTTCGCCATCCACGTCGGACTGTTCATCCTCATCAACAATGATCACACCCGCCAAGCCGCGCGAAATCTGCTCGACCGAGTTTTGATGCGGATGATACCAATATGTGCCCGCATCCCGCATCTGAAAGCGATAGTCAAAAGACGCACCCGGCGCGACCGCCTCTTGTGTCATGCCCGGCACACCATCCATATCATTGGGCAACCTGAGCCCATGCCAATGGATTGTCGTGTCCTCCTGCAAATCGTTGATCAACCGCGCCTCCAGCCAATCTCCTTGACGAAACCGAAGGGTCGCGCCAGGCACCTGTCCGTTATAGGCCCAAAGCTCAGTTTGCGGATAATCCGAAGGCGCGATCTGCGCTGTGCCTGAACTTGCTCTGATGTCGCGCGGGCTTGCGGTCGCATGAACAGAATGGCCAATCGAAGCAGCCAAGACCGAAGCCGAGCCTTTCAGGAATGTGCGTCGTTTCATATCACTCTATCCGCCACTTTCTTTGCCATTCTAACGCTTCCGCCGCCGCCCCGGTGTTTTAGAATGAAACCCGGGCGGACGCTTGGCGATCCACTCCACAAACTTCTCAAGCCTTGGATGCGCGCGCAAGGCCTCTATCGTCGCATAGTCCCGCGCCAGCTCTGCCTCGGTCAGCGTGGCGTGAATCTCGTTATGGCAGATCTGGTGCAACAGCACTGTCTCTCCGCCCTTACCCCCTTTCAGTTTTGGAATCAGGTGGTGTTGGCTTTGCTTGGCCTCCGGCGGGATCAGTCGGCGGCAGAGCGGGCAAATCGGGTCTTCCATGTCTTTTCCTTGATCCACCTTTCCCGGTCAGGCAAGAGGGTGGCGGGAGTTTGCAGTTTGACAAGGGGTGCGTCATGGATTGGGACAATCCGCCCGAGATCGTAGCACAGGCCATGGAATATGGTCAGCAGGGTTTGGACATCGCCAAAGGTTGGCTCTTAAGCCCCGCCGCCTGGTCTCAGTTCGCTCTTTTGATCGCAGCTTATCTGCTGGCCGTTCTGATCAGCCGCAAACTTCGCCCCACTCTGACGCGGCTGCTGACCCCGCCCGACGATCAAACCCATGTCATCGCAAGCGCACGGCGCTTCGTTCTGATCTTTGTGCCGCTGGTGTTGCCCCTTCTGGCCTATGTCTTGACTGGCCTCGGCGAAGCGGTCACGCGGTCCGTTTTTGGATCGGGCGAAGTGATCGCCTTCGGCAAGCGCGTGTTCCTCTTTCTGGCCGTGCGCATCCTAGTGCGCGACATCATCAGCGATCCATTCCTCAAATTGTTGGGGCGCTACGTGATGATCCCGGTGGCTGCGCTTTATGCGCTTGGCGTTCTGGATCTGGTCACAACGCGGCTGCAGGAAACGATAGTGCCCTTGGGCAACATGTCCTTCGACCTGTTGTGGCTGATCAAGGCTGTGTTTGCGGGAGGCATCATGTTCTGGCTGGGCCGCTGGTCCAACGATCAATCCCACAGCTACATTCACGCCCAGGAAGATATGCAGCCCGCCACGCGACAACTCGCGGCCAAGGCGGCTGAGATTGCCATTTTCGGTGCCGCCTTCCTGATTTTGATGAATTTCCTGGGCATTTCGCTCACTTCACTAGCGGTTCTCGGGGGAGCCATCGGCGTCGGCCTTGGTTTTGGCCTGCAGAAAATCGCATCAAACTTCATCTCTGGCGTGATCCTCCTGCTCGAAGGGCAGGCCACGGTCGGCGACTATGTCGAACTCGACAATGGCGAGTCTGGCACAATCGTGAAAACCACGGCCCGCGCGATGATCCTTGAGACCTTCGATGGCCGCTGGATTGTTGTCCCGAACGAGGATTTTATCACCACTCGCGTGGTCAACTACTCTGATCAAGGCAGCGCCAACCGTTACGAAGCGCCATTCTCAGTCAGCTACGACACGGACATAAACATCGTACCTGACATCATCGAAAAGGCCGTGAGCAAGCTCGATTTCGTCTTGCAGGAACCAGATAGACCAGACTGCGAACTCCGTGCGTTCGGTGACAGCGGCGTGGAATTCGCCGTTGAGTTCTGGGTCAATGGGATCGACGATGGAAAGAACCGCTTTACGCCACAGGTGCTCTTTGCCATCTGGAATGCGCTGAAAGAGCATGACATCGAAATTCCATTCCCACAGCAGGTTGTGCACCACAAAGGCCTGGGCGGAACGACGCCACCCGGCACATGACCACAGCCCTCGTCGTTGGAGCAGGCCCTGCCGGCCTCATGGCCGCGGACGTGCTGGCAAGTGCAGGTGTGGAAGTGACGATTGCCGAAGCCAAACCGTCTCCTGCGCGCAAATTCCTGATGGCGGGCAAATCGGGGTTGAACCTGACCAAGAACGAGCCAAAGGATATTTTTGTGCGGCACTTCAACGAGGCCGCACCAAGTCTGCAATCCGCTTTGCACGCTTTTGGGCCAAACGAGGTCGCCGAGTGGGCCAAGGGGCTGGGTCAAGACGTTTTCACCGGCTCCACAGGCCGGGTGTTTCCCAAGACCATGAAAGCCTCTCCTCTGCTGCGTGCCTGGCTGGCGCGTCTTGAGGCGCTCGGCGCGACACTCAACCGGCGTTGGCGATGGACGGGGTGGGACGGCGATGCGTTCAGGTTTGAAACACCGCAAGGTATGAAAACGATTCAAGCCGATGCAGCCGTGTTGGCCTGTGGCGGTGCAAGCTGGGCAAGGCTTGGGTCCGACGGAATGTGGGCAGGGTCATTCCCGGCCTCAGACCTCTCGCGATTTCGTCCTGCCAATATGGGCTTTGACGTGAACTGGTCGAACCACATGTCCCGGCACTTTGGGCAACCTGTGAAAGGTATCGCTCTTCGGGCTGGATCGCACGTATCTCGCGGGGAAATCGTGCTGACTCAACACGGCATCGAAGGCGGAGGAGTCTACGCCATTTCCCGCCCATTGCGAGACGGCGTGACACTGACCCTCGATCTGATGCCGGATGTTTCGGCTGAAGCCGTCCGCGCGCGCCTGTCAAAGCCACGCGGCAAAACAAGCCTCAGCAACCATCTGCGCAAGACGCTGCGGTTCGACCCTGTGCGACAAGCGTTGCTAATGGAGTTTGCACGCCCTTTGCCCAAGGATCTGGCCGCGGTGATTAAAGCCTTGCCCGTTCCGTTGGTTGGGCCGCGTCCTATGGATGAGGCCATCTCAACAGCTGGTGGTCTGAAATTCGACGCGCTGGACGACACTTTCATGCTGAAAAACCGACCCGGCGTGTTTGCCACAGGCGAAATGCTCGACTGGGAGGCCCCGACCGGCGGCTACCTGATCACGGCCTGCCTGGCCACGGGGCAATGGGCCGGACGCGGCGCCGCATCATGGGTCGCGGCGCGCTGAAGCGTTTCTCGAAACGCTTTAGTTGAACCCTGCCTCTTGATACTTGGCTTTCAACTTGTTGAAATTCCGACTGCCGCCCTTGGTGTTCTCAACTGTCCGCCACTTGGTGTCAGGCGTTTTTTGTTTCACACGACAATTGGTGCTGTCGCATTTTATATGCACCTGCGCGTTGTTTGGCCCGGTCATCTTCACATCAGCAGCAAGGGCGGGCAACGCCAAAGCCAGTGCAAGAGCGGTTACGGGAATTGTCTTCAGCAAGGACATGGTCACTTCCTCCAGTTCTTAACGATGACAAAACTGTAGGTCGCCCAGCCAACACATGCGTTTCACATTCGCGTAGACCAGCGCCAGCTTACGGCAATGTGATGACCTTTTGAAACGCCTCTCGCGCTTCCATACGTGATCTATAAGCTGTCAACGCCTCACCTGGCCCGTCAAATCCAGCCCGCTCAGCCCAGCCCAGACAATGCGTGAGTACGATATCCGGCAAGGTCATGGAATCGCCCATCAAAAACGGCCCCTCCAATCGATCTGCCAAACGCGCAACATTGCGGTTAAACTCCCATTTCAATGTGTCCTTCACCGCAGGGACGCGCCGCTCCTCGGGCAACACAAAACTATGACGCGCCGCCATCCAGAGCACCCCATCAACCTCATCAAGCACTTGATGCAACAGGCAATCCTGCCGTCCGCGCTCTGGCGTGCCAGGCGTATGGGTCAAAGCCCCGTGTTTGTCGGACAGATAGGTCAGGATAGCGGCGGAATCCGTCAACACCGTATCACCGTCCCGTAGGTTGGGCACTTTGCCCGACGGGTTGACCGCCGAAGCTTCGGGGCTTCGCGGGCTTGCGGCGACATGATTGTACGGCGCGCCAATTTCTTCAAGCATCCACAAAACACGAATGGCCCGCGTGGCCCGGCTCCCGATGACGTCGTACATGATATGCTCCCGCTCTGACCTCAAGCTGCACGTTCCGGTGATTGGCAAAAATTGGCAAGAGCAAAGGCAGAGATACTGACAGATCGTGTCAGACATTTAAGATAGAGCTTAAGCACAACAGCTCATGAGAGGGAAAACGACATGCCATGCACCGGACGCTGCCTATGCGGCGCAGTTGAACTCGAACTGAAAGACACGCCCATGACCACCGGCGCCTGCCATTGCTCCATGTGTCGAAAATGGTCCGGCGGTGTCTTCATGGGTCTGCATGTCAAACCAGGCGAGGCCACAATCAAAGGCGAGGGAAATATCACCGCATACACCTCTTCAGAATGGGCAGAGCGCTGTTTCTGCAAAACGTGCGGCACCAACCTGTTTTATCGGGTCACCGCCGATGGCCCCATGAATGGCGAGTTGCATATTGGTCTCGGCGTTCTCGACAACTCTAACGGCATCATTATGACCGAGGAGATTTTCATCGATGAAAAGCCCGACAGTTATGCCTTTGCAGGTGAGACCAGGAAAATGACCGGGGCCGAGGTGTTCGCCATGTTTACCCCACCGGAATGACAGCTAACGTCGCGCCAGATTAGCGAGCCGGACAAGCGCCCGTTCTACGAGCGCCATATCCGGCGCGGTCTGCCCCGCCGAACGCAACCGAAGGTCTGTGTCTGTCAAAAGCCCCAGCGCATCCTCCAGCTTGGCCGCGCCCCAGTTTGATGCTTGCCGCTGCATGCGGTCCCGGCGCGGCCCGAACACAGGCGGGCGCACTTTGGAAATCCCCTGCGACGGGCCACCCGGATCAGACGCCGCGGCATAAAGCGTTCGGAAATGCCGTATCGTCGCCATGCAAAGCCCCACGGGCTGCACCCCCTGCGCGCGCAGACGCTTCATGACGGGTGCAATCTCGCCAGAACGCGCCTCTGCCACGATGTGGATCACATCATCCAGATCCGCCTCGGTCGAGGCTGGCGCGCAGGCCATGATGTCCTCGGACGACACAGGTCCTGTATCGCTCAGCTTGTAGAGCGCCAGCTTTTCTACTGTCTGCCGAAAATCCCCGGGATCAAGCTCTTGCGCCAAAGCCGTCAGATCGCGCATTGCCTCGCCCGAGACATCCTTCAACCCTGACTTTGCCAGCGTCGCCTCAATCTCCGCCCGGCTGGGAGGATCGTCGTAAATCGCCGCGGCATAGGCCTTCTTGTGCCCCTCAAAAAGTTTACGCAGCTTGGATGTGGGCTTGAGACTGCCCGCCGTCACAACCACTTGAGCATCACCCGGCTGCCAATCCCCAAGCACATCTGTCACGATCTGCACCACCGTGTCATTGGCCTCTTCGACAAAAGCCACACGGGGGCCGGGGAAAAACCCCTGCGCCTTAATCGCGTCATTGAGCAAAGCCGGGTCCTTGCGCAACTCCGCAGCAGGAATGCGCGTCAAACGCATCTCCTCTTCGCCCGAGGGACCAATCAGAGCGGCGACCACCTCTTGCCGCCGCAAAGCCACCCGCATGCTGTCATTACCGTAAATCAGCAAGCCGGTTTTTTCGGGATCAGGCCGGGCAAAATAGGCAGGCGCGTCACGCGGGCTTAACTTCATGCCGGAAGTTTGCCCGCTTCGGCGGTCAGCTTATTGATGATCTGGTCGGCAAGGATGATCATGAGCCGCGCCTCGGCATCGCGCTGTGCGGCCTGGGTCGCAACGGTCGTCCCGGATGCGGAGTAGGATGTGAAATTGTCAACCTGGCCCGAGACAAGCACCGCTTTGCTCTGCATATCGCGCAGCGCATATTTAACGCTTCCCAAAAGGTTAAAGCGCGTAATTACATTATCCTCGGCGATCGCAATGGCATCTTCGTCCAAAGTGATCGAATAGCTCAGGCCATACTTTCCCTGCACTCCACGCCCCAGACGGTCCTCAAAATGGCTGTTGAAGAGAAAGCCCTCACGCCCCTGTGGCTCATCCAGTAGAATGTTGTCCTGAAGCCGCGTCGCCGCCCCGCCAGGCGCAAAGGCGGGTGAAAATCCACACCCGGCCAAAGCGGCAGGCACAGCACATAGGATGAAGCGGCGGCTATATGACGACATTCACGATCCGTCCCGGTACAACGATGACCTTCTTGGGCGTGGCCCCTTCCAGCGCCCGAATAACAGCATCCTGCGTCAGAGCAATTTTTTCAACCTCTGCCTTGTCCATATCTTTGGGCACGCTGATTTCAGCCCGGCGTTTGCCGTTGACCTGAATGGGCAGGGTCACCGTGTCTTCCACCAGCATGGTTTCATCGACCTCAGGCCAAGGTGCCTGCGCCACAAGCCCCTTCCCACCAAGCATGGACCAGACTTCCTCGCTTAAATGAGGCGTCATGGGCGACATGAGCTGTGCCAATACCTGCATTGCCTGCCATTGGACAGAGGCCGCAGCCTTGCTTTTGCTGAGCTGATTGAAGAAACCATAGATCTTGGCGATCGCCGCGTTGAAGCCAAAGCTCTCAACGCCCTTGGTGACCTCATCAATCGTCTTGTGCATCGCGCGCATCAGCTCGTCATCCAGCGCGTTGATCCCAAGCTGATAGCTGTCCATGATTTCTTGCAGTGATTGATCAAGGTCGGCCACGCCATCCGCCTTCATCTGCGACAGCTCATACGCCTTGCGCCAAACCCGGCCCAGGAATTTATGCGCCGCCTCCGCCCCTGCGGCTGTCCATTCCACATCCCGCTCTGGTGGTGAGTCGGACAACACAAACCACCGCGCTGTGTCGGCTCCGAACGCCTCGATGATGTTGACAGGATCAACCACGTTCTTCTTGGATTTGGACATCTTGGCCGAAGGGATGATTTCGACCGCGGTGCCATCACTGAGCTTTCCGTCACTTACATCTTCGGGCAGGTGATAGACTGGACGCCCATTGCCATCGCGCGTCTGATAAATTTCATGCGTGACCATGCCCTGCGTGAACAGAGCATCGAACGGCTCAATCGCCTTCTTCGGCAAATGCCCGCAAATCTGCATCGCGCGGGCAAAGAACCGGCTGTAGAGCAGGTGCAGGATCGCATGCTCAATCCCGCCGATATACTGGTCCACATTCATCCAGTACTCGGCCTCGGCCATATCAGTTGGTGTCTCGGCATGAGGTGCCGTGAACCGCGCAAAATACCATGAGCTGTCCACAAACGTGTCCATCGTGTCGGTCTCGCGCTGCGCAGGTTTGCCACAGGACGGACAAGTACAGTTGCGCCAGCTTGGATGCCGGTTGAGCGGATTGCCGGGGATAGAGAAATCAATCGGCGCGCCATCCTCGTCATAGGGCAGCTCTACCGGCAAGTTCTCTTTCTTCTCTGGCACCACGCCACAAGCGTCACAATGCACCACCGGAATGGGGCATCCCCAATAGCGTTGACGGGACAGTCCCCAATCCCGCAGGCGATACTTGACCTGCCCTGTGCCAAGCCTCTTGGCCTCGAACCAGTCTATCGTGGCATCAATGCCCTCTTGGCTTGTGCAGTTCGCGATGCCTGCAAAATGGTCGATGAACACAACCTGTTCCGTCTTCGCGGGTATAAGTGCCTCGTTCTCAACCTCAACCTCTTGCCCCGGCATGTAGAACGCATTGCGCACATCCAAATCGTATTTCCGCGCGAAATCCAAATCCCGCTGATCATGCGCCGGACAGCCAAAGACCGCCCCCGTGCCGTAATCCATCAACACGAAATTTCCGACCCAGACGGGCAAATCGCGATCCGGATACACCGGATGCTTGACCTTGATGCCGGTATCAAGACCCTTTTTCTCGGCCTTCTCCATCGCGGCCTCAGTGGTGTCCATCTTGCGCGTTTCGGCGATGAATGCCGCCAGTTCGGCATTGTTTTCCGCCAGTTCCCGCGACAACGGATGTTCGGGCGATATGGCAATGAAGCTCGCTCCCCGCATCGTATCGGGCCGCGTGGAATAGCACACAATCACCTCGCCACCATCGGTCCTCACAAACGGAATCTCGATACCCCGGCTTTTGCCGATCCAGTTTTCCTGCATCAGCCGCACCTTGGCAGGCCAGTCATCAAGCGTATCCAGCGCCTCCAGCAATTCCTCAGAAAAATCACTGATCTTGAAAAACCATTGCGTCAGCTCGCGCTTTTCAACATCCGCACCTGAGCGCCAGCCCTTGCCGTCGATCACCTGCTCATTGGCCAGAACAGTCATATCGACCGGGTCCCAGTTCACCACCGCGTTCTTGCGGTAAACCAACCCTTTTTCCAGGAAATCGAGGAACAAAGCCTGCTGCTGCCCATAATATTCGACATCACATGTCGCAAATTCGCGACCCCAATCGATGGAAAGCCCCAAAGGCTTCATCTGCCCCCGCATGTCGGCGATGTTGCCATAGGTCCAGTCCTTGGGATGCCCGCCCGACGCCATCGCCGCATTCTCCGCAGGCATACCAAAGGCATCCCAGCCCATCGGGTGCAAAACGTTATGTCCGGTGGCCAGCTTGTAGCGCGCGATCACATCGCCCATCGTGTAGTTGCGCACATGCCCCATATGGATGCGCCCCGAGGGATAGGGGAACATCTCAAGCACGTAATACTTCGGCTTGTCCTTCGAGCGCTGCGCCCGAAAGATACCCGCCTCGTCCCAGGTCTCTTGCCAATTCTTCTCGATCTCGGCAGCTGAATAACGCGACATAACCGGACCTGACCTCTTCATTCCAAACTCCGAGACGTGATAGGCCCAAGGGCGCGCAGGGTCCAGTGCTGAGCGTTAAAAACAGGGTATACCTGCACGCGCCCTCGAATAGGCGCATTGTGGTGCGTTAACCGATACGAAAATCACCACAGGTCATAACACGCTTATGCAAGCTCTATTTACGACTGCCCCATGCCATCCCCTTTCGACACGGCACAGTTCTTGACCCAATGAAAATCCTCTTCATCCATCAAAACTTTCCAGGCCAGTACAAACATCTCGCTCCCATGCTTGCAGCACGCGGACATGACTGCACTGCGCTCACTCTGAAGGTCACAAAGCCCACAAACTGGCAAGGTGTACGTGTCCTGCCTTATGCCCTGCCAAATCGGACAGACCAAAACCTGCATCCATGGCTGGTGGATCTCGACACCAAAGTCACCCGGGCTGAGGCCTGCTTTAAAGCCGCACGCACATTACGTGATTCAGGGTTCACCCCTGATCTCATCCTGGCACACCCCGGTTGGGGAGAAGCGATGTTTCTAAAGGATGTCTGGCCCAAAACGCGTATGGCGCTTTATTGCGAACTCTACTACCTCACCGGCGAAGAACATCTTGATTTTGACCCTGAGTTCGTCAGGCAAGACTCAGACCTGCAGACCCTGCGCATTCGCCTCAAGAACCTCAACAATCATTTGCATTTTGCACATGCCGACGCAGGCCTCAGCCCCACCAGGTTCCAGGCCGACACATTCCCGGTCGAGTTTCGGGAAAAGATCACCATATGCCATGATGGTATCGACACGACACAGGCGCGCCCCAATGCGAATGCCAGCCTGAGGGTCAATGGCCGCGATACGCTGACGCGCTCTGACGAGGTTATCACCTTTGTGAACCGCAACCTGGAGCCCATGCGCGGCTATCACCGGTTCATGCGCGCTCTGCCGCGCTTGCTCAAAGAACGCCCCAAAGCACAGATTCTGATCGTAGGCGGCGATGAGGTCAGCTATGGCATCACGCCCCCAAACGGCAAAAGCTGGAAACAGGTGTTCATAAGCGAGGTACGCTCTGAAATATCAGACCACAATTGGACACGCGTGCATTTCCTCGGACGTTTGCCTTACGACCAGTTCCTGTCGCTTTTGCAAATTTCACGGGTGCATGTTTACCTGACTTACCCCTTCGTGCTGAGTTGGAGCTTGCTAGAGGCGATGTCCTGCGCGGCGGCAATCGTTGCGAGTGACACAGAGCCCGTGCGCGAAGCTATCCAAGATGAACAAAACGGGCGGTTGATCGACTTTTTTGACCAGAACGCCTTGATAGAGGCAGTCTGCGCGTTGCTGGATGACAAAGCAAAACGCGAGAACCTGGGACAAACCGCACGTCAATTCGTTCAAAAAACCTATGATCTGACCGCCGTCTGCCTGCCGCGGCAAATGCAGTGGCTCTCAAAGGTTATGGATGAAACGACTCTCTAAGCCTCAAAGACTAGAAACGACCGGCCTGCTGACGCAATTGGCGCGCACGCGTCAGGATCGCATCCTCTACCGCGCGCTGTGTCTCAGCGGAAACCGGGCCACTCTGGCTTTGCAGCGCCACGTTCAGAGACCGCGCGTCCAGAGCCGGATCACTGATCAGCACCGTTGCGCGATAGGCCCGGCCACCTCCGGGCGGACGCCCAAACCCGGTGGAAATAACACCCGTGAATGGATCAGCACTCTGCACCGGCAAGAAGTCGAGAACCTCCAGGGACGCTGTCCAAAGGAAGCGATTCACCTTGATCCCGGCTGACCCATCACCGCGGAACGCATCAAACAAGCTGGTTCCGCCTGTTTGTGATCCTGCCTTCGATTCTCGACCGCTCTCAACTTCAAAGGCTTTCGGATCGAGTTTGGCATTCCGAAACGCGCCGCACGACGCCAATACACAAAACGCTGCAAAGAGCAGACCAACGTTTCTCAACTTCCGGGCGTGGTACATCAGGTCGTCCGTTACTGTTTCCATACCCTACTATCTAACCGTTAAGACCGGAGCAAGATGTTTGCCCAACAAGTGCTACGAGATGTTACAGCCCGGTGACTTTACCCTGGCATTTTGCGGGTCTTGTCCCAGATTGTCCGGCTGTGGCACACAGCACCCGCAGGAACGCAGCACCGTAAGGAGACCAGCGTGAGTTTAGACGACATAAAAATGCGCATCGCAAAAGCGTGCAAAGCCGCAGATCGCCCGGAAGACGCGGTGTCTCTCATTGCCGTGTCCAAGGTACAACCCAATGCGCGTGTCGATTCTGTGCTTCAAGAAGGCCACCGTACTTTTGGCGAGAATCGTGTGCAGGAAGCGGCGGGAAAATGGCCTGAATTTCGCGAAACTTTTCAAGACATTGACCTGCATCTTATTGGCCCGTTGCAGACCAACAAGGCGCGCCAGGCTTTTGAGCTGTTCCAATCCATCCATTCCGTGGACCGCCCCAAATTGGCAAAAACCATAGCGCGTCTCGCCCAGGAGGAAGGTCACTGCCCCCACCTTTTCATTCAAGTGAACACCGGTGCGGAAGAGCAAAAAGCGGGAATCGCGCCGGCTGAAACAGATGCGTTTGTGACCGAGTGTCGCTCTATGGATTTGCCCATCGAAGGCTTGATGTGTATCCCGCCGGTCGACGAAGAACCCAGTCTGCATTTCGCGCTTTTGGCCAAGATTGCAGAGCGGAACGGTTTGACTGGGTTGTCCATGGGCATGAGCAGTGATTTTGAAAGCGCGATTGCCTTGGGGGCAACCCATGTGCGCGTCGGAAGCGCCATTTTCGGTGCGCGTGCTTACGGCTAGGCACGCCGCAAAAGCCTTTAGAAGGCTTTTGCCAAATCCTTTCAAAAAGGATTGGGGCGCACGATCAGCCGCGTCTCATAGGTGATCTGCGCCGCGAGCCGCCGCAAGTGATCTCGTCGAAACGCCACGCACCCCGACGTGGGGTGGCCCGGCCTGCGCCATTGATGCAGGAAGATGCAGGACCCCTGCCCTCTAGTGGCATAGGGCCAGTTCCAGTCTGTGATGAGAATGAGATCATAGAGCGGATCAGCGCGCCGCAGCACCTCGTGCGAATGCGGATAGGGATGCCGAACCATGAGATTGTAATCTTCATGACCTGTGTCATCTGACCAAAGATCGCCGGGGCGAATGGGCAACGCCCAATCCGCAGGCCGCGCCATCCGGTCAGGCCGATAGAGCATGCCCACAATGCTGTGCACCCCCACCGGGGTGGCCCCATCCCCTTCGTGCTTTTCGGCTCGAATACCCCCGCTGCCAATCGTGCAAGGATACCGCCGCCCACGAAACCGCACGCCCATGGGCGTTAGGACCAGATCATCGGGGGACATACGGCGCATCATGTGGGCACGCTTCCAGAAAGCGGTCCCCAAGACAACTGCTTTTCATTTTGCGAAGCTGTGCCAGCGGCGGGCCTGCGGCCCTTGATTCCGTGCTTTGGGTGAGATGAATGGATGCCGCATTGGCCTCCATACCCGTCATCTGACGGCAAAGGTAGGCCAATTCGGGGCTGAACGACAGCGGTGCGGATTCAATGGATCGCCGCAACACACTGTGCAAACTTCTCCGCCGGGGTTTCGTATTGCAAGGTTTTTCGTGGCCGCTCGTTGAGTTGCCGCGCGACGGCGCTGAGTTTGGCCTGACTGAGGGTCGACATGTCGATGCCTCGCGGGAAGTACTGACGCAAGAGCCGGTTGGTGTTCTCGTTACTGCCGCGTTGCCACGGCGATTGCGGATCGCAGAAGAAGACGTCGATCTTTGTCGCCATGGTGAACGCCGCATGGGCGGCCATCTCTGAGCCGCGATCCCATGTCAGCGAGCGGTAGAGTTCTTTGGGCAATTTTCGGGCCTGCTTGATCAGGGCGGTGATAACGCTTTGCGTATCCTTGTTCGCAACTTTGGCCAGCATCACGAACCGCGAGTGCCGCTCGACCAGCGTAGCGATGTAGCTGTTGTTTGCCCCTCCGAACCTTGGTCTTGACGTTAGCATTGCGTCTGTTGACCGGGAAGCTCTCAAGTTTATCGCTATGAAGTCAATTCGGACATTGGAGCTCATTGCAGAATCTGGAAGGTTCGGGCTCGAAACTGACATCCAACGCTTTCTGTTGGTCAATTCTGGGCTGAACGTCAGTTTAGCTGTGAGGATTCAACGGGTGGTCGCAACACTTTAATCTTTTTGGAGAGATGGAGTGTTGATCATGAAGTACCGCACGCGGACGTTTTATACGGACAAACAGAAGTCGGAGATGTGGGATCGGTGGCAGCGGGGTGAGTCCCTGAGCTCGATAGGCCGCAGGTTTGATCGTGCGTCGTCTTCGATTTTTCCGCATCTGGCTTTGACTGGTGGTATCCGTCCGCGTGCACGCACCAGGTCTCGGCTGGCCTTGAGCCTCGAGGAGCGTGAGGAGATATCCCGTGGGCTGGCAGGGGATCGGTCATTGCGCTCTATTGCGCGCGACCTTAGACGTACTCCCTCGACGATCAGCCGGGAGGTGCGCAGAAACGGTGGGCGCAAGGCGTATCGCGCGGCATTGTCAGATCAGCGCGCATGGGACTGCGCAAGGCGGCCCAAAGCCTGTAAGCTCTCCTTCAACGACCACTTGTGTCGGTTCATTGCCCGAAAGCTGCGGTTGAAGTGGTCTCCTCAGCAGATCGCGGGCTGGCTGATGCGCAAGCACCCAAACAAAGAGCGAGAGCGTGTGAGCCACGAGACGATCTATCGCAGCCTTTATGTGCAGACGCGCGGCGTTCTGAAGAAGGAGCTGCAGCAATGCCTGCGCAGCCCGCGCGCCATCCGTCGGTCCCGGCATGCGACCCAGAAAGGTCTGAAGCTACGCAAGATCAAAGACGCAGTGCCGATCAGCGAGCGCCCGCCCGAAATCGAAGACCGGGCCGTGCCCGGCCACTGGGAGGGCGATCTGATCGTTGGGGCAAACAACAGCTACATCGCTACGCTGGTCGAGCGGCACTCGCGGTTCGTGATGCTGGCCAAAGTTGCGAACAAGGATACGCAAAGCGTTATCACCGCCCTGATCAAGCAGGCCCGAAAATTGCCCAAAGAACTCTACCGCTCGCTGACATGGGATCGCGGCTCAGAGATGGCCGCCCATGCGGCGTTCACCATGGCGACAAAGATCGACGTCTTCTTCTGCGATCCGCAATCGCCGTGGCAACGCGGCAGTAACGAGAACACCAACCGGCTCTTGCGTCAGTACTTCCCGCGAGGCATCGACATGTCGACCCTCAGTCAGGCCAAACTCAGCGCCGTCGCGCGGCAACTCAACGAGCGGCCACGAAAAACCTTGCAATACGAAACCCCGGCGGAGAAGTTTGCACAGTGTGTTGCGGCGATCCATTGAATCCGCATGGCAAACCGGCCTTACGAGTGGCAACCTCGAGTGTCCGCTATGTTGTTAACGTGTTGCTACCGCCACTAGGTTTTGTTGGAGCCGTAGGGAAGTTCAAAACACAGGTTGCCAGGACAATATCCGCTCAACCACGCGTCGGCCAAAGTCATGCGTGGGGCCTTCCCAGTGCGGGCTCAGCCGACCCCCATCGTAGGCTGGCGACAGACGCCCCTGTTGCAAGAGTTCCAACATGCCGAGGTCTTCTCGGTTTAGGTCGTCCCACATTTTTAATGTGGCCTCGCGGGCGTCTTTATAGGCGTCCGATGTGGCCGCATCGCCAATCAGGAAGACATGCAATTCTTCTCGTGTTTCGTCCGGTGCCACCGGGTAGCTGACCAGAACTGAAAACTGATCGGGAAAGACTTCTGCCGCGAAATGCGGAAAACACAGGAACCACAGACCGCGTTTGGCATCTGCTTCGGACAGGCCTGGATAATGAGGTAACCCCTCGCCCCGGCCCTCATCCAATTCCGGAAAGACATAATCGTTGTAAAACACATGCCGGTCCCATTCCCCTGACCAACGAACATTCATCGGTGCGAATTTCAGCAGCTTGGGATGCACCGCGAAGACGTGGTAGCCTTCCATGTAGTTCTCGTAGACCAGCTTCCAGTTGGCGTTCACTTCAAACTCGAGCTTGCCAGCCCAGCGGATCGCGGAAAAATCATAGTTACCGGTTCGTTCCAGCAATGGTTTGAGCCATTCGTCCAACGGCTCGGCATCGCCCGAAACATTGACAAAGATGCACCCGTTCCATGTCTCGCAACGCACTTGCACTAAGTCCAGTTTCTCGCCGCCGCCATCCTCGAACTTGTCCACCACATTCGGGCCGGAAAAATGAGGGCGCGAGCGCAGCTTGCCGTTCAGCCCATAGCTCCACGCGTGGTAGGGGCAGGTCAGCGTTGGCTTCTTGCAAGGTTCGGTCAACAGCCTGGCCCCGCGATGGCGACAAACGTTATGTAGCGCGCGGATGTCCCCATCCTGATCGCGCAGAATAATCAGGGGCGCGCCGCCGATTTCGATGGGCTTCATATCGCCCGGCTCGGGCAATTCCGCACAGGCCCCGGCAAAGACCCAAGCGCGGGCAAAGCAATGTTCTTGCTCAAGCTTCAGCCAGTCTTCTGACCAGTAGGCGGCATTGGGCAATCCGCTGGCCGCTTCAATCGGGGCGAACGCCTGAGCCAAGCCCTCTTCGCCGATCAGATCCACAACTTTTTTGCGAATATCGTCGGTCATCCACTCACCATTTCGGGGCGCAGCCTGTGCGTGTACAGCGAGTTGTAGTGACGCATGAAGGTTTCATAATGTAAATTCAAATTCTCTGGCAGATCGTCTGGATCCACATGTTTGCGCGGGATCGGTTTCAGCCCGTCGCTGTCGCGCAGGGAAGCATGCCAAATCTCGTCATTGCCATCATACCACAGCACATCATCACGCGCGCCCGGTTCCCAGCTAAGAGCCGCGCGGATAAAGGGGATGCCAATCGCCTTACAATAAATGCGCACCATGGTATCGGGGTCTTCCAGCAAATCGTCACTGTCCAGAACCGGCGGGGTTTGCCCAAGGGCGCGGAGCAGATCAAAGAGCGCCTGTTGCGGACCAAAGCTGATTTCTTGGGCTTCAAACCCGTCTTCCATCCCCGCCTTCTTGTAGGAGCAGTGCAGCGAGGCCAGTACCTTGGCCGGATCACGGATCAGAAAGCTGTGAGTGATCCTTTCCAGAAACGCATCACTCCACAGATGATCGGTATGGTGGGGCATGTCCTTGACAAAGACGGGGCGCTTTTCGGCGGCCTCCTGTATGTCAATCCAGATTTTCTCGAACGTGGCCTCTGGGCGCTGCCGGTCCGTGGGAGCAACGCGTGGCGCGCGTGCCTCGGGGCCCTGATACCAGGCCATACCAAAAGGTTCGTGAAAACAGCTCAGATCACCGCGCTGGCGCATCATCCATTCGAAGGCGGTCGAGGTCGAGCGGGGCGTGGCCCACAGGAAATAGATCGGGTGCCCTGTCATGCGGCTGTCTCCTGCAAGGAGGCCAGCAACCGAGGTTGATCGCCCACGGGAGCGACGCCCAATGTGCGGAAGATGTTCCAGTAAAGCGCGCAATCGGCAGAGATGATGGGTTTGCCGATTTTCTCTTCTATCTCACGCACGACACTGACCATGCGCAGCGGGAGGCCATCTGCGCGGCGGAAATTGGGCATACCCAGGCTGATCAGAACATCTGCGTCGGGAGCTTGTTCGGCCACATATTCGAACGACTTCAACGCGAAATCGCCGGGGAAGATCCAAGTCGCCTCGTTCACCTCTTCCTGAGTGCCCATCAATCCGTGATTGACGAAATTCCCCGAGTAAAGGATGTCCAAGCCACCATCGGCCAGAAACCGGGTGGTCCCCTCACGCCAGTCGGGCCAGAAATAGACGCCATTCACCGCGATGGATTTGGCGCCCATGTCCTTTGCCGCCTCGACCAAAGACATGCCCGCCATATGCAGCGGTACCTGATAAGTATCTTCCATCCGGTCGCAAAACGCTCGGATATCGGCGGGCGTCTTGCCGCCCGCATGGGACCAGTTGGTGCCAACCTGTCCCACAACATCGGCCCCGGCGTTGGACATGCAGTGCACAACCTCTTCGAGCTTGTGAAAGTTATCGACGCGTTGAGAGAGCTGATGGGCGTATTCTTCGACATGGATCAACCTTCCATGGGCGCCGACGCCTTCGGGCGCGATCCTCAGAAAATCATGCGGGGCGGCATCAAAATCATGTGGAGGTGCTGTAAATCCCACCTGATGGGGAAAGATTTTCTTGCTCGGGTCGTTCCAACGTTCCGGCTTCATATGACCTTCTTCTGAACAAATTTGGATTCGTTATTGCGCTTTAGGAAAATTTTAGGCATCAATTTGTCATGTACGTCAAGAAAAATGAATTAACGCCTCCTAAAGACGCTCTGACACAACTGGGCGAAGACCTACGCGGGTTGCGACGGGCGCAAGGGTTGACGCTGGATGATCTGGCGGTGGCCAGTGGCAAATCCGTCTCATTCATCTCCAAGATTGAGCGAGGTCAGGCCCGACCATCTGTGACCACATTGCAGGAGCTCGCAGGCGCACTTGGTGTTCCGGTGGGTTGGTTTTTGAAACAGACGGCCCTGTGCCCGCGGATGAGCGCCCTTGTGTGGTGCGCGCGGGTCGTCGTCGAAAGCTCAGCTATTCGGGGCTGACTTCGACCGATTACATGGGGTTTGAGGACCATCTGTTATCCGCCAGCCTTGATGGGCAGCTTGCGCTTGGCATGTCGACCTATCAGCCGGGCGGCAATTCAGGGGATGAGCTTTACACCCATACCGGCGAAGAAGCGGGGTTGGTGATCAAAGGACAGATAGATCTTCATCTGGATGGGAAAGTATTTCGGCTGGGTACCGGCGACAGCTTTTCCTTCGCCGCCAACCTGCCGCATCGCTATTCCAACCCTGGCGACAGCGAGGCCCAGATCGTCTGGGCCAATACGCCCGTCAACCTCAGAAGATAGCCCATGCAAAGCCATACACGTGTCGTCGTCATCGGAGGCGGCAATATGGGTGCCGGGGTGCTATATCACCTCGCGCATATGGGGTGGACCGATTGTGTGTTGATCGAAAAGGCCGAGCTGACCAGCGGGGCAACGTGGCACGCCGCCGGTTTGGTGAGCCGGATGGTTGGGGGTCAGGCCCTCGGCGCCATGCACGATTATGCAGTCGATCTATACAAAAGGGTCGAAGCTGAGACCGAAGTTGGCGTTAGCTGGCACAATTGCGGGTCCCTGCGGGTGGCAACCAGCCCTGATCACATGGACTGGATCAATCACATCCGCGATGCTGTTCTGGCCCGCGGACAAGAGGCCGAGATCATCGATGCAGCCGAAGTCGCTCGATTGAACCCGCTTTATGACGTCGAAAAAGCCGATGTGCTGGGCGCGATCTATACACCGGATGATGGCCATGTAGACCCGTCTGGCACATGTCAGGCGATGGCCAAAGGCTCGCGCCAACTTGGGGCCAAGGTTATCCGCAATTGCCGTGTGACGGATACCCGTCAGTTGCCGTCAGGCGCATGGGAGGTAGTGACCGACCAAGGCACGATTGTTGCAGAACATGTGGTTAACGCAGCCGGATATCACGCGCGGCAAGTCGGTGCGATGGTGGGGTTGGACCTGCCGATCACCACAATGCTGCATCACTATGTGGTAACCGATGCCGTGCCGGAATTCGACCAGATGCAACACGAAATTCCTGTCACTCGCGATGACTATTTCTGCGGCTACATCCGCCGCGAACAGGGGTCGGCACTGATCGGTCTCTACGACAAACAAGACCCGCAATCGGTCTGGCTTGATGGCTGCCCGTGGGACAGTGCCAATGAGCTATTCGAGCCAAACTGGGACGGGATTACGCCCTGGCTGGAAAACTGTTTTGAGCGCATGCCCGCCCTGATGAATCGTGGCATCAAGCGGGTGGTAAATGGCGGTATCACCTATACGCCCGATGGTGCGATGATGCTGGGCCCTGCACCTGGATTGCGTAACTACTGGCTCGCATGTGGGGCGACCGTGGGCATCGCCTGGGGGCCCGGCGCAGGTCGAGCGTTGGCGCAGTGGATGATCGAAGGCTCCGCAGACATCTCTACCCGCGCCTTCGATCCGCGCCGGTTCGGCACCTGGGCCGATGCGGACTATGCCAAAACCCGCGCGACCGAAGACTACACTCTACGTCAAGCAATGCCCTTTCCCCAGCATCAGCGCGACAGCTTTCGTGGGATCAAGACATCAGGTGCTCATGATCGCACGGCGGCGTTGGGTGCAACGTTTGAAGAGGCCGGAGGATGGGAACGCCCCCGCCTATATGCGCCTGACCCTTTGGGCTGGCGGCGCACATCTGCGTTTGATCAGGTGGCGGCCGAATGTCAGGCTGTGCGCCAACGCGTGGGGCTCTCCGATTTATCCGCCTTTGCCAAGTTTCGCATCGATGGCCCGGGGGCCGAGGATTGGCTAAATGCCATCTGTGCCAACCGGATGCCGCGTGTTGGACGCACTTGCCTGACCCTTCTGCTCAATCGCAAAGGCACAATCGAGGGCGAAGCAACAATCGCGCGAACCGGAGCTGAAAGTTTTTACTTTGTGACCGGCGCACCGTCCGAACGGCGGGTATGGGACTGGATGACCCTGCATTGTGGTGTACCGATGACGGACGTCGCGATGACCAATGCTACGGATGAGATTGGTATTCTTGGTTTGGCCGGACCAAAGTCGCGTGACGCGCTTGCCGCCTTCACCAACGATGATGTTTCTAACGATGCTCTGCGGTGGCTGGCCTGCAAAGATCTGGTAGTCGCTGATGTCCCAGTGCTTGCCCTGCGGCTCAGTTTTTCAGGTGAGCTGGCCTATGAGTTACATGCGCCCAATGACCAGCTGGGGGTGTTGTGGGATAGGCTGTGGGACGCGGGCCAGCCGCATGGGATCGCGCCTTTTGGCACCAAGGCGCTAGACAGTCTCCGGATTGAGAAATTTTATCGCGGGGGGCACGAGCTGGCCAATGACGCATGCCACAAGGATGTCGCACAAGAGCGGTTTGCCGCAACGGACAAGGACTTTGTCGGTCGCGATGCGATGCTTGCGCGAAGGCCGCGCAGTCGTATCGCATTGCTGGCGCTGGAGGACGAAGAAACCGAAGCCTTGACGGGTGAGGCCGTTTTCAAGGACGGGCGCATGGTGGGTTCGATCACCTCGGCGGCCTACGGGCACACGGTTGGGCAGTCTCTGGCCATAGGGTTTTTGTCAGAGGAGGCACGACAGCCCGACACCGTATTGGATGTGTCAATCCTTGGCCAACGCGTCAGGGCCAAGGTTCTGCCGAACGCGCCATGGGACCCGGAAAATGAAAGGTTAAAGGTATGAGCGACAACAAGGTTTTGAGGTCTTACAGGGCGAACTCTGCGGAGGATCAGCAGGCCGTCTACGACACATGGGCCGAAAGCTATGAGCGTGATCTCTGTGCAATGGGCTATCGTCTGCCTGCGATAGCCGCTGGGGCGTTTGCCCGATACGTGGCGCCTGACACTGATCCTATTCTGGATGCAGGATGCGGAGGCGGCCTTCAAGCTGAAGCTTTGGCACTGCTGGGCTACGGTCCGCTGATTGGGCTGGACCTATCTGACGGCATGCTAAAGATCGCCCGCGCCAAAGGCATCTATTCCAAGTTGCATCAAGGCGCCTTGGGGCCACGGTTGAACCTTCCGGACGACAGCATGGGAGCAGTGCTTTGCATTGGGACAATCACGCCCAACCACGCATCGCCCGACAGTTTTGAGGGGTTGATCCGTGTTGCCCGCCCTGGGGCCGCCATCGTGTTCAGCTTGCGCGATGATCCCGCACAGGACCCGGCCTATCCCGATAAGGTCGCCGCCCTCGCAGAGGCAGGCGCGTGGCATCATGTCTGGAGCAGCGACAGCATCCAGTCCATGCCTTACGGCGCCGAAGAGGTCACGCACCGTCTGCATGTCTTTCGAAAGGCCGACGCATGACCATTCCTGATCGTATGCGCGCCGTTGTGCTTGTGGGCCATGGCGGGCTGGATCAGCTTGTCTATCATGACGATTGGCCAACCCCAAAGCCCAAACCGGATGAGGTTTTGGTCAAGGTCGGCGCGTGCGGACTGAACAACACCGATATCAACACGCGCACGGCGTGGTATTCAAAAACAGTTACTGACGGGATCACGCAAGCGGGCGGAAAAGACGGATTTGCCGAAGCTGAAGCCGCGCAGGGCAGTTGGAGTAATTCACAGATCACCTTTCCGCGCATTCAGGGCGCGGACGTGGCCGGGCGCATTGCCGCCGTGGGCATGGATGTCGATCCATCACGGTTGGGTGAACGCGTGATCCTTGACCCGTGGCTCCATGGACATGGCCAATGGCACTTGGCTGAGAATGCCAGTTACTTTGGATCAGAATGCAATGGAGGTTTTGCCGATTATGTGACGATCCGCGCCGCCAATGCGGTTCCAATCAACTCCCCGCTGTCGGACGCGGAACTGGCCACCTTCCCCACTGTCCTGACCACGGCAGAGCATCTGGTTTGGCGCGCAGACCCGCAACCCGGAGAATGGGTGGTGATTGCTGGCGCCTCTGGCGGGGTCGGCTCAACAGCTATTCAGCTATGTTTGTTGCGCGGCGCGCAGGTTATCGCGATCTCAACACCGCAAAAGGCCGAAACGCTCAGGGAACTTGGTTGTTCTGCTGTGATGGATCGCAATAGCGCTTCTTTGGAGGATGACATTCGGGATGCAGCAGGCGGCGCTGTCGATGTGGCACTTGATGTTGTGGGCGGCGCGCTATTTCCGCCCCTTGTTGGTGCGTTGCGTCAACGCGGGCGCTATTCGACCAGCGGGGCCATCGCCGGTCCGGTTGTCGCCTTCGATCTGCGTTTGCTGATCTACAAAGACCTGCAATTTACCGGTGCCACCATCACACCACCGGGTCTTTTTGCCCAGGCCTGCCGGTTGATCGAAACAGGCCAACTTGCCCCGCAGTTGGCGGCCTCATTTGCGTTGAAAGACCTTGTGCTGGCACAGGAGGCATTCCTGGCCAAGTCCCATATTGGAAAAATTGTTGTGACGATAGAGTAAGCGACATGCGCATCATCAACATTGAAACCATTCCCTTCGAGCCGTGTTTCACAGGCGGCGGTTACGCGATGTCTTTTGTCATACAGAACACGCTATACGACCAACTGGTGCGCATCACGCTTGAAGACGGCTCGCAAGGGGTTGGCGAAAACGTCCGCTGGCCTGCCGTGCCAATGGAGGAGGCAGAAGCGGCCGAAGCCGAAATGATTGAAGCATTGAAAGGCAGACCCTTGGCCGATCTAGCGGGGTTGATCCAGACCTGGTGCGCGCAGGGTCGACCATGGCGCGGTCTGTGTTTCGCCCTCGATACCGCGTATCACCACCTAATTTCGCAGAAACTAGGCGTGCCGTTGGTGAGCCTTCTGGGCGGCCCTACGGAAGGGGATGCGCAGACTTATCTGTCTCTCTCCAGCGAAGCGCCCGACGACATGGCTGAGGTGGTGCGGTCCAAAGGGGCCGCCTTTGCCGTCATCCAGGCCAAGCTGGGAATTGGCGAGGTCTCGGATGATATAGACCGCGTGCGAGCCGTTCTTAATGTGATGACACCCGACCAATTGCTACTCGCGGATTTTAACGGCGCGCTTTCGGTTGAGCAGGCTCTGACACACCTTGGTGAGTTGGACGATCCCAGGCTGATTTGGGAAGAGCCGTGCAACACCTATGATGAGAACCTCGAACTGGCCCGCAAGCTTGCGGCGCCCTTGATGTTTGATCAGTCGATGATTGATCTAGAAACCTATGTCAGAGCCGTCGAAGATCGCGCCGCGCATTCCGTGGTGATCAAACCCGCCTTGTTGGGAAGCTTATCTGCCTCGCGGACGGCGCGTGATATGTGTGCGACGGCATCGATCAAAATGCGGATTGATGGCCCTTGGTGTGGACAGATCGGCGCATGGGCAGCGTTGTCTGTCGCAGCCGGATCACAACCCGGGCGCGTATTGGCCTCAATAGATCTGACAGAACCAATCGAAACACCCTCTGATCTGATTGTCAGAAATTGGCCTAATCGCATCGCTCCGTCGCTTACCGCGAACCTCGTCGGGATTTTCGATGATTATCTTCTGCAGTGCCAGTAGTCGGCCAATGCGTTCACTCTTACCTTTGATGTGGGTAGCGCTCCTTAATCTGCGGTGATTCATACTTAAAACCAACCGTTCGCACGACATGCAGCGTTGGTAAATCCTGGCTCACAGCAGTCATCTAACGCGTACAGCCAATCGTTTTTGGGTTGAAAGGCTTGCTGCCGGAAATATGAAAAGCCAATGTTTGCTTGTTGTCTCAAGCATCATTTGTTTGCACCTCCGAAACACTCTTGGACTCATGACAAAGATTGTCATTTTCTGTTGCCCTTGAGAGGCCGGTTTTGCGCAGAACTCCGCCGACGGAGTTGCAGCGTTTTTTGCCTGTCACACACGTGTTTAACGAGCGAACGCGGCAGCTAAAGTTTCTTTTCTTTTAAGCACTTGGCTGTCCAGTGCCAAGTTTTCCACCAGAGATTCAAATGGTTCAGGATCGTCAACTAGGGCAGAATTGTGTGCTTTCCCGCCATGCTTTTGCCCAGCTCTTCGTCGGAATTTGGCGCAGAAAACGCGCGCAAGATCCAAGGCTCCCCGCCTGCATAACGACGCGACACAAGACGGAGAATGAAAGTGCAAGACGACATCAACGGAACGAATAGAAATGACCGCATTATCGTGGGAAGTGGTGCTCAGAATGTAGAAGGCGGGGGTGGAAATGACAGGATCGTTTCTTTGGCCGATGCTGGAGAACCAGATCCGGCCCAGACCGATGGCTCTGATGGTCGCGTAACCGAGGCTGTTTCAGCGGAGACTGCGAATGATACGCTGACCGGTGGTGACGGTGCGGATCGGTTTGAGTTCCACGCGCTTATTGACGCGAAGGAAGAGGTCATTGCCCAGCACACAAATTCCGCTGGGCGCACGAATTGGGCCAAGGTCGCGGGCGAAAATGACAATGTTCACGACCACTGGGTCAATGGGTTTGGCTTCGATACCATCACGGATTTTTCCAAGGCTGAGTGTGACACAATCGAAATCAAAGGACACACGGCAACAATCCAATCCATCACCTATGGCGAGGATGAAGGGGGCGCGTATTCGCTTATCACTGTGATCAGCCAACAGGGCAACGGCGGTGCAGGTGGGGCCAACACGGCCACGGGCGCCCATGACGAGGACCCGCTGGGTCAGATCAAAGTCTATGGCGACGAAGTCACACTGGATGATGTGAAGGTGACCAATACCAATGACGGGATCGACCGTCTCTACCACGCCAATGCGGTCTATGGCGCCATCGACGCTGGGGTCACACAGGAGGTTTACACGAACACCGACGGTGACAATTACGACGGGAGCCTCTATCGCCAACGCGACGTGGTGCACGCCGGCGAAGGCAGCCAGACGATTGACACAGGCGGTGGCAATGACCTGATTTTCAGCTATTCGGATGGCGGCGAACCGGATCCCGCGCAAACAGATGGTGCGGACGGCCGCGTTAATCCAGCCATTCCGGATGGAGCCGCAGACGACGTTTTGGCGGGCGGGCAAGGCAAAGACACATTTGCATTCCGGCTGTTGCTCAATGCCAAGGAAGAAATCCTTGAAAAACACACGCGCGACGATGGCTCAGTTAACTGGCGCAAAGTGGCGGGTGAGAATGACAATGTACACGACCATTGGGTTGAAGGCATTGGCAATGACACGATCCTGGATTTTTCAAACCAGGATGGTGACAAGATCGACATTCGCGGACACACCGTAGAGATTGCGTCAATCACATATGGCGAAGATGACGGGGGCGACTTTTCCCTGATCACGTTGCGTTCGCAACAAGGCGATGGTGGCGGCGCGCATGATGAAGATCCGCTTGGCACAATCAAAGTCTATGGTGACAAGGTCACAGAGGACGACATCAATGTGAAGGCCAAGGTTTTCTATGGTGTGGATCAACTGGATGAGATCAGCGACGGCGAAGCGACCTCTCCGGCATCAACGCCCGAGCGCGAAATTGTCGAACCGCAGTGGGGCGCTGAAAACCCGGAAAGCATCGATCTGAATTTCGAAGGCACATCACGCTGGGACTTCATCAAGGCAGGAAGCGGCTCGCAGACGGTCAATGGCGGCGCAGGTGGAGACAGGTTCATTTCTTACGGCGACGCCGGTGAGCCGGACCCTGCCCAAACGGATGGTGCCGACGGCCGGGTCAATCCTGCGCTTTCCGAAAGTGCTTCGGATGACGTCTTTATCGGTGGTGCCGGGGGAGATCGATTTGAATTCCATGCGCTTTTAAACGCGCGCGCAGAAGTTCTTGCGCAGCACACCAATGATCGCGGTCACGTCAACTGGCGCAAAGTGGCTGGTGAGAATGACAATGTGCATGATCACTGGGTCGAGGGCATCGGCAATGACATGATCATGGACTACAACAAGTCCGAAGGTGACAAGATCGTCGTGCGCGGTCACACGGTCGAGATTGCCGACATCACCTATGGTGCAGATGAGGGTGGGGAGTTTTCCCTTGTTCGTATCATCAGTCAACAGGGCAATGGCGGCGCCGGGGGTGCCAACACCGAAACTGGTGCGCATGACGAAGACCCGCTTGGCACGATCAAGGTCTATGGCGACAAGGTCAATTTAGAGGACATCAAGGTCCAGGCTTCGGGCGTTTTCGACGGTGTCGACCGGCTTACCGAGGCCGATCAACTCGCTGAGTTCAATGGAGGTGTGCAAAGCTTTGCGTCCTCCACCGACGGCGAAGAAATCATCACAGCACCAGCAAGCATCAAGACAACGGACCACATCGAAATCGGAGCTGGCGCGCAAACCGTGTTTGCCGGCGCAGGACGCGATTACATTCGCGTATATGCCGATGCGGGCGAACCGGATCCGGCGCAAACCGATGGGGCCGAGGGCCGGATCAACCCACCCGTTGACCCGTCTACGACAAATGACGTGATTTCCGGAGGGCAAGGCAAGGACCGGTTCACTTTTAATATGTTGCTCAACGCGACGGCCGTAGTACTTGCGAAACACACCAGAGATGATGGCACAATCAATTGGCGCAAAGTTGCAGGCGAAAACGATGCAGTGCATGACCACTGGGTTGAAGGCATCGGGAATGACACCTTGCTTGATTTCTCTGAACAGGATGGGGACCAGATCATTTTGCGTGGCCATACTGTTGAGATTGCGGACATCACTTATGGAAAGGATGCGGGTGGTGACTACTCCTTGATCGCTATTCGCTCTCAACAAGGCGATGGCGGCGGTGCGCATGACGAGGATCCACTCGGCACGCTCAAAGTGTATGGCGACACGGTCACCCAGGACAACGTTACGGTTCAAGCAAAGGGCGTATTCGACGGTATTGACGCGTTAGAACCGATTGCCAACGCGCCCGCGCATCAGGCCGGAACCAATGATGCCGACAACTTGGTGGGAACGGATGGCGCCGACAATATTCACGGCAATCGCGGCAATGACCTGGTCACCGCCGGCGACGGCGATGATTTTGTCTTTGGTGATGGCGGCAATGACATCCTGTTTGGAGGGGGCGGAAACGACTATCTCGAAGGCGGATGGGGCCGAGACGTGTTGGATGGCGGAGATGACAATGATGTTCTGGTATCAACCGGAGGCATTGACGTAATGATTGGCGGCGATGGTGCAGACACCTTTGGGTTCCAGGGCAAAAGCAAAGGCGGCACGATTGTTGATTGGGAAGCGGGCGTTGATCGAATTGATCTATCTCGTCTTGATGAAGTGGATGATTTCGAAGACATCACCATCACCCAAACGTCTGACACGGCGGCCACAATCACATTTGTAAATGACAAATGCCAAGAGGCGACGGTGGATGTGTTTTCCAGCTCAGCTTTTGAGCTCACCGCCAACGATTTTCTAATCTAGCGTGTAACCACAGTTGCGAATGGAACCTGATCCGAGATGTCCACTTTGGATCAGGTTGCAAGTTCAGCACAGTAAATCTCTGAAAACAAATTTTGGCATCCGGATTTCCGTAAACCTTACTACCAGTGCAGGCGCCCAAGTTTTGGTTGTGTGACAACTCTTGAATGACTGCTTCATCCCTGAGGATTCAACGGGTGGTCGCAACACTTTAATCTTTTTGGAGAGATGGAGTGTTGATCATGAAGTACCGCACGCGGACGTTTTATACGGACAAACAGAAGTCGGAGATGTGGGATCGGTGGCAGCGGGGTGAGTCCCTGAGCTCGATAGGCCGCAGGTTTGATCGTGCGTCGTCTTCGATTTTCCGCATCTGGCTTTGACTGGTGGTATCCGTCCGCGTGCACGCACCAGGTCTCGGCTGGCCTTGAGCCTCGAGGGGCGTGAGGAGATATCCCGTGGGCTGGCAGGGGATCGGTCATTGCGCTCTATTGCGCGCGACCTTAGACGTACTCCCTCGACGATCAGCCGGGAGGTGCGCAGAAACGGTGGGCGCAAGGCGTATCGCGCGGCATTGTCAGATCAGCGCGCATGGGACTGCGCAAGGCGGCCCAAAGCCTGTAAGCTCTCCTTCAACGACCACTTGTGTCGGTTCATTGCCCGAAAGCTGCGGTTGAAGTGGTCTCCTCAGCAGATCGCGGGCTGGCTGATGCGCAAGCACCCAAACAAAGAGCGAGAGCGTGTGAGCCACGAGACGATCTATCGCAGCCTTTATGTGCAGACGCGCGGCGTTCTGAAGAAGGAGCTGCAGCAATGCCTGCGCAGCCCGCGCGCCATCCGTCGGTCCCGGCATGCGACCCAGAAAGGTCTGAAGCTACGCAAGATCAAAGACGCAGTGCCGATCAGCGAGCGCCCGCCCGAAATCGAAGACCGGGCCGTGCCCGGCCACTGGGAGGGCGATCTGATCGTTGGGGCAAACAACAGCTACATCGCTACGCTGGTCGAGCGGCACTCGCGGTTCGTGATGCTGGCCAAAGTTGCGAACAAGGATACGCAAAGCGTTATCACCGCCCTGATCAAGCAGGCCCGAAAATTGCCCAAAGAACTCTACCGCTCGCTGACATGGGATCGCGGCTCAGAGATGGCCGCCCATGCGGCGTTCACCATGGCGACAAAGATCGACGTCTTCTTCTGCGATCCGCAATCGCCGTGGCAACGCGGCAGTAACGAGAACACCAACCGGCTCTTGCGTCAGTACTTCCCGCGAGGCATCGACATGTCGACCCTCAGTCAGGCCAAACTCAGCGCCGTCGCGCGGCAACTCAACGAGCGGCCACGAAAAACCTTGCAATACGAAACCCCGGCGGAGAAGTTTGCACAGTGTGTTGCGGCGATCCATTGAATCCGCAGGACGAAGCGGACATTCAAAACTTCTCAACGACTATCTTCGCACCAAAAAAGAAAAATGCCCCACCAATCAGGCAGGGCACTTCCATTCATTTATACAGTCGACTTACTCTTCGCGGCTTTCCGGCGTTTCAATAAACGTGTCGAACGCATCGCCGCCTACGATATCGTCAATCGGCGCAGCCAAGGCAGCGGCCGCTTCGGCCTCTTCGCGACGGGCCTCGATGACCACATTGTCCCGCTGCTGCGCGATCTGGCGCATCTGAAGTGTCGCACCACCTGTGCCCGCTGGAATAAGGCGACCCACGATGACGTTCTCCTTCAGACCGACAAGCTTGTCGCGCTTGCCCTGCACCGAGGCCTCGGTGAGAACACGCGTGGTCTCCTGGAAGGACGCGGCTGAGATGAACGAGCGTGTCTGGAGGCTGGCCTTGGTGATCCCAAGCAGGATCGGCTCGCCTTGAGCGGGGCGTTTGCCGCGTTCAATGGCCTTTTCATTGGCGGCATCAAACTCGGCTTTGTCCACATGCTCACCTTTCAGAAGCGTGGTTTCCCCAGAATCCTGGATCTCCCACTTCTGAAGCATCTGGCGCACGATAACCTCGATGTGCTTGTCGTTGATCTTCACGCCTTGCAGTCGATACACGTCCTGAACTTCGTCGATCATGTAATCGGCAAGCGCCTCGACACCCATGATACTCAGGATGTCATGCGGGGCCGGGTTGCCGTCCATGATGTAGTCGCCTTTCTGGACGTAGTCACCTTCCTGAACCGGAATGTGCTTGCCCTTGGGCACCATGTATTCGACGGGCTCCATGCTCTCATCGGCAGGCTCGATGCTGATCCGGCGCTTGTTCTTGTAGTCGCGACCGTAGCGCACATAGCCGTCGATCTCGGCAATAATGGCGTGATCTTTGGGACGGCGCGCCTCAAAGAGTTCAGCCACCCGTGGCAGACCCCCGGTGATGTCCTTGGTCTTGGCACCTTCCCGCGGGATACGCGCCACAACATCGCCGGCATGCACCTCCTGGCCTTCTTCAATGGACAGGATCGCATCCACCGACATCGGATAGGTCACCGGGTTGCCCGCATCGTTGCGCACCGGCTCGCCATCTTTGTCGACAATCAGGATTTCAGGCTTCAATTCGTTGCCTTTAGGTGCCGCACGCCAGTCGGTCACGATTTTCTGGGTCATGCCGGTGGCATCATCCGTCACATCGCGCACCGCAATACCAGAGACCAGGTCTACAAATTTCGCCGTCCCGCTCTTCTCGGCCAGAATAGGCAATGTGTAAGGGTCCCACTCAAAGAGCTTGTCGCCCCGAGCCACCTTGTCGCCATCCTTGGCAAAAAGCTTGGTGCCGTACCCAACCTTGTGGCTGGCCAGTTCGACATCCTTGTCGCTCATGATCAAGAGCTTCATGTTGCGGCCCATCACAAGAGTTTCGCCATTGGCGTTCTCCAGCGTCTGGGCATTCTCAAAGACAACCTTGCCCGCCTGGCTTGCCTCAAGGAACGATTGCTGGCCACCTTGTGCAACACCACCAATGTGGAACGTCCGCATCGTCAGCTGCGTGCCCGGCTCACCAATGGATTGCGCTGCGATGATCCCCACAGCTTCGCCGGTGTTGACCATTGTGCCCCGCGCCAGGTCACGACCATAGCACATGGCACAGACGCCATCCTCGGCCTCACATGTCAGAGGCGAGCGAATGCGCGTCGTTTGCACACCTGCCTCCTCAATGGCATCTGCCGTGCGTTCGTCGATCAACTGGCCGTTGGCAACAATCACATCGTTGGACACTGGGTGCACAATATCCTCCGCCGCAACACGGCCCAGGATACGCTCGGACAAAGATGCCACGACTTCACCGTCGTTCACCGCAGGCTCTGCGGTGATCGCACGCTCGGTGCCGCAATCATGCTCCCGCACGATGCAGTCCTGCGCCACGTCCACGAGACGACGTGTCAGGTAACCGGAGTTCGCTGTTTTCAGAGCGGTGTCTGACAGACCTTTCCGCGCGCCGTGGGTTGAGTTGAAGTACTCAAGAACCGTCAGGCCTTCTTTAAAGTTCGAGATGATTGGTGTCTCAATGATGTCGCCGTTCGGTTTGGCCATCAGGCCGCGCATGCCGCCCAGCTGTTTCATCTGCGTGACCGAGCCACGCGCACCGGAGTGCGCCATCATGTAAACACTGTTGGGTTCTTCAACGGCACCGGCCTCATCCCGTTTGTCGGCTGAGATCGTTCCCATCATGGCATCTGTGACCTGATCGTTACATTTCGACCAGGCATCAACCACTTTGTTGTACTTCTCACCTTGGGTGATCAGACCGTCCATATATTGCTGCTCAAACCCTTTGACCTGGTCACGGGTTTCTTCAACGATCGTCCACTTGTCATCTGGGATGACCATGTCGTCCTTGCCAAATGAAATCCCCGCACGGAACGCTTCTTTAAAGCCCATGGACATGATCTGGTCGCAGAAGATGACGCTCTCTTTTTGACCACAATAGCGATAGACCGTGTCGATCACCTGCTGCACCTCTTTTTTGCGCAACAGTTTGTTGGCCAGCTCAAACGGCGCTTTGGCGTTGAGCGGCAAGAGCGATCCGATCCGCACACGGCCCGGCGTCGTCTCGAACCGCATCATCACCTCTTGGCCAGTCTCATCAATCTGAGGAATGCGCGCGGTGATCTTGGCGTGCAGGTGCACTTCACCCGCATCAAGCGCGTGCTGCACCTCTTCGATGGAGGCAAAGGTCATGCCCTCACCCTTCATGCCTTCACGCATGATCGAGGTGTAGTAGAGGCCCAGAACCATGTCCTGAGATGGCACGATGATCGGCGCACCGTTCGCAGGCGACAACACGTTGTTTGTCGACATCATCAAAACCCGCGCTTCCAGCTGCGCCTCAAGGCTCAGCGGGACGTGCACCGCCATCTGGTCACCGTCGAAGTCGGCGTTAAAGGCCGAACAAACCAGCGGGTGAAGTTGAATGGCCTTCCCTTCGATCAGAAGCGGCTCAAACGCCTGAATACCCAGCCGGTGCAGCGTTGGAGCCCGGTTCAGAAGAACCGGATGCTCGCGGATCACCTCATCAAGGATATCCCACACTTCGGGGCGTTCTTTTTCGACGAGCTTCTTCGCCTGCTTTACCGTGCTCGACAGACCCTTGGCCTCCAAGCGACTGTAAATAAACGGCTTAAACAGCTCCAGCGCCATCTTCTTGGGCAAACCACATTGATGCAACTTAAGCTCAGGACCGGTCACAATGACCGAACGGCCCGAGAAGTCGACGCGCTTACCCAGAAGGTTCTGACGGAAGCGGCCCTGCTTGCCTTTCAGCATGTCTGACAGCGACTTCAGCGGACGCTTGTTGGCACCCGTGATGACGCGGCCGCGACGGCCGTTGTCAAAGAGCGCATCAACCGATTCTTGCAGCATCCGCTTTTCGTTCCGCACAATAATGTCCGGCGCGCGCAGCTCGATGAGACGCTTCAGGCGGTTGTTCCGGTTGATCACGCGGCGATAAAGGTCGTTGAGATCAGAGGTCGCAAACCGGCCGCCATCGAGCGGCACCAGCGGACGAAGCTCTGGCGGAATGACCGGAACAACGGTCATCACCATCCATTCCGGGCGGTTACCGGATTCGATGAAGCTCTCAACGACTTTCAGACGCTTGATGATCTTCTTGGGCTTCAATTCACCTGTGGCTTCGGCCAGATCGGCACGCAGCGTCTCGGCCTCGTTTTCAAGGTCGATATTGGCCAGCATTTCGCGAATGGCTTCCGCGCCGATATTGGCGGTGAACGCGTCCATGCCATACGCATCCTGTGCGTCCATGAACTCTTCTTCCGAGAGCATCTGACCATAAGTCAGGTCCGTCAGACCGGGTTCAATCACCACGTAGTTCTCAAAATAAAGCACCCGCTCCAGATCGCGCAGTGTCATGTCCAGCATGAGGCCGATGCGGGATGGCAGCGACTTCAGGAACCAGATATGCGCGCAAGGGGCGGCCAATTCGATGTGGCCCATCCGCTCGCGACGGACCTTTTGCAGCGTGACTTCGACACCGCATTTCTCGCAGACAACGCCGCGATACTTCATGCGCTTATATTTGCCGCAGAGACATTCGTAATCCTTGATTGGGCCAAAGATGCGCGCACAGAAAAGGCCGTCACGCTCGGGCTTGAACGTCCGGTAGTTGATCGTCTCGGGCTTTTTGATCTCTCCATAGGACCAGCTCAGAATACGTTCTGGCGAGGCCAAGGAGACCTTGATTTCGTCAAACACCTTGGCTGGAGCGTTGGGGTTGAACGGGTTGTTTGTCAGTTCCTGGTTCATTTGAGAATCCTTCAATCAGGTGCAGAGGGAAAACGGGAAAAAGCGGCGCGTTACTCCGCCGCGATGTCCCCTTCGTCTTCCTCCTCCACATCCAGGAGTTCCATGTTCAGGCCGAGGCCACGGACTTCTTTGACGAGAACGTTAAAGCTCTCTGGCACACCGGCCTCAAAGTTGTCCTCGCCCTTGACGATGCTTTCGTAGACTTTGGTCCGACCCGCCACGTCATCCGACTTGACGGTGAGCATTTCCTGAAGCGTGTAGGCTGCGCCATACGCTTCAAGCGCCCAAACCTCCATCTCACCAAAGCGCTGGCCACCAAACTGCGCTTTGCCGCCCAGTGGCTGCTGGGTGACAAGGCTGTAAGGCCCGGTCGAGCGCGCGTGGATCTTGTCGTCCACCAGGTGGTGCAGCTTGAGCAGGTATTTGACACCCACGGTCACTGGGCGGGCAAATTGCTCACCCGAGCGGCCATCATAGAGGACCGACTGACCGCTTTCATCAAACCCGGCGCGTTGCAGCGCATCGTTGACGTCCGCTTCTTTAGCACCGTCAAAGACAGGAGTCGCAATCGGCACACCACGGGTCACGTTGCCCGCCGCCTCGATAAGCGATCCCTCATCCATCTTGGCAATACCCTCGTCATAGACATCGTCGCCATAGGCATGATGCATGGCCTCGCGCACAGGTGTCAGATCGCCTGTACGGCGATAGTCTTGCAGGGCATCGTCAATCTTGATGCCCAGGCCACGCGCGGCCCAACCCATGTGGGTTTCCAGAATTTGACCGACGTTCATACGGGACGGCACACCCAGTGGGTTGAGGCAGAAGTCGACCGGCGTTCCATCTTCAAGGAACGGCATGTCTTCCATTGGCACAACCTTGGAGATCACACCCTTGTTGCCGTGACGCCCGGCCATCTTATCACCCGGCTGAAGCTTGCGCTTCACCGCGATAAAGACTTTGACCATCTTCATCACACCCGGAGGAAGATCATCACCGCGACGCACCTTCTCGACCTTGTCCTCAAAACGCGCGTCCAGTGTCCGCTTCTGCGCCTCATATTGCTCGTTCAGGGCCTCGATCACTTGCGCGTCTTTCTCATCCTTGAGCGCCAGCTGCCACCATTGACCCCGGCTCAGCGTTTCCAGCAGGTCCTCGGTGATCTCCGAGTTCGCCTTGACACCTTTGGGGCCTTTGACAGCCACTTTGCCCATGATGAGTGACTTCAGACGCGCATAGATGTTGCGATCCAGGATCGCCAGCTCGTCATCGCGGTCACGCGCCAGACGCTCGACCTCTTCGCGCTCAATCTGAAGCGCACGTTCGTCTTTTTCCACGCCATGGCGGTTAAAGACGCGCACTTCCACAACCGTGCCATAATCCCCCGGCTTCACCCGAAGTGAGGTGTCGCGCACGTCAGAGGCCTTCTCCCCGAAGATCGCGCGCAAGAGCTTTTCTTCCGGCGTCATCGGGCTTTCACCTTTCGGTGTGATCTTACCCACAAGGATATCGCCCGGCTCTACATCAGCACCGATATAGACAATGCCCGCCTCGTCAAGATTGCGCAGAGCCTCCTCGCCGACGTTGGGGATATCCCGGGTGATCTCTTCCGGCCCCAGCTTGGTGTCACGGGCGGCAACCTCGAATTCCTCGATATGGATCGAGGTAAAGACATCGTCGCGTGCCACACGCTCGGAAATCAGGATCGAGTCCTCAAAGTTGTAGCCATTCCATGGCATGAACGCGACGAGCACGTTCTTACCCAGAGCCAATTCGCCCAGATCGGTCGACGGACCATCGGCGATCACCTCGCCTTTCGAGACCGTATCGCCCACCTTCACCAGCGGCTGCTGGTTGATACAGGTGTTCTGGTTCGAGCGCTGGAATTTACGCATCCGGTAGATGTCAACGCCCGGATCACCGATCTCAAGGTCCTCGGTCGCCCGGATCACCACCCGTTGCGCATCCACCTGGTCAATCACACCAGCCCGCTTGGCCAAGACTGACGCACCAGAGTCGCGCGCCACAACGCCTTCGATCCCGGTGCCCACGAGAGGCGCCTCGGAGCGCAGCGTCGGCACGGCCTGACGTTGCATGTTCGAGCCCATCAAGGCGCGGTTGGCGTCGTCATTTTCCAAGAATGGAATAAGCGAGGCCGCCACCGAGACCAACTGTTTGGGCGACACGTCAATGAGGTCCACATTGTCGACCGGAGCCAACATGTATTCACCCGATTGACGGGTGTTGACCATCTCGTTAACGAACTTGCCTTTGGCATCCAGCGTCGCATTCGCCTGCGCCACAGTGTGGCGCATCTCTTCGGTTGCGGACATGTACGTGACTTCGTCCGTCACCTGCCCGCCCTCAACCTTGCGATATGGTGTTTCGATAAAGCCGTATTTGTTCACCCGCGCAAAGGTCGCGAGCGAGTTGATCAGACCAATATTCGGCCCTTCCGGCGTTTCAATCGGGCACATGCGGCCATAATGCGTGGCATGCACGTCGCGCACCTCAAACCCAGCCCGTTCGCGGGTCAGACCACCGGGCCCAAGCGCCGACAAACGACGCTTATGCGTTACTTCGGACAGCGGGTTGGTTTGGTCCATGAACTGCGACAGCTGCGAGGAGCCAAAGAACTCACGCACAGCCGCAGCAGCCGGTTTAGCGTTGATCAGGTCCTGCGGCATGACCGTGTCGATCTCAACCGAGCTCATCCGCTCTTTGATCGCGCGCTCCATCCGCAGCAAACCCACACGGTACTGGTTCTCCATCAACTCACCGACCGAGCGCACACGACGGTTTCCGAGGTGGTCGATATCGTCCACATCGCCCTTGCCATCGCGCAGTTCGACCAGGGCCTTGATACAGGCCACGATGTCTTCGCGGTCCAGCGTGCGCTGTGTGTCCGGCTTTTCAAGCGCCAGGCGCATGTTCATCTTCACCCGGCCAACCGCCGACAGGTCATACCGTTCACTATCAAAGAACAGCGTGTCGAACAGAGCCGAGGCCGCCTCTTCGGTGGGCGGCTCGCCCGGACGCATGACCCGGTAGATATCCATGAGCGCCGTTGTGCGGTTCATGTTCTTATCATTGGACATGGTGTTGCGCATATACGGCCCGACATTGATGTTATCGATGTCCAGAACCGGAATGTCGGTGATCCCGGCATCCAAAAGCTCCTGCACCGAGCCGCCAATGATCTCGCCATCTTTATCGCGCTCAAGCGTCAACTCATCCCCGGCCTCGACATAAATCGCACCGGTTTCTTCGTTGATGATGTCCTTGGCGACAAACTTGCCAACGATGTGCTCAAACGGCACCAAAAGATCGGTGACTTTGCCGTCATCAATTAGCTGTTTGACCACACGTGGCGTGACTTTCTTACCCGCTTCGGCAATCACCTTGCCAGATTTGGCATCCACAAGGTCAAAGGCCGGGCGCGTGCCCCGCACACGCTCGGGGAAGAATTTGGTCACCCATCCGGTAACGGCCTTGCCCTTTTTCTTCAGCTTGTAGTCAACCGTATCGTAATAGGCATCCATGATGCCTTCCTGATCCAGACCCAGCGCATAAAGCAGAGTTGTCACAGGCAGCTTCCGGCGACGGTCGATGCGCGCAAAGACGATGTCCTTGGCGTCAAACTCAAAATCGAGCCACGAGCCGCGATAGGGAATGATGCGGCAGGCAAAGAGCAACTTGCCCGAAGCATGTGTCTTGCCTTTGTCATGGTCAAAAAACACGCCTGGAGAGCGATGCATCTGGCTGACGATCACGCGCTCTGTTCCGTTGACAACAAAAGTCCCGTTGGGGGTCATCAGGGGCATATCGCCCATGAACACGTCCTGTTCCTTGATGTCCTTGACGGACTTCGCACCGGTGTCCTCATCGACATCAAACACAATCAGCCGCAGCGTCACCTTAAGCGGCGCGCTGTAGGTCATGTCGCGTTGCATACACTCTTCGACATCGTATTTCGGCTTTTCCAGGTCGTAGTTCACGAACTCCAGCACAGCTGTTTCGTTGAAATCCTTGATCGGAAAGACCGACTGAAACACGCCCTTGATCCCCTCACCATCGGTGGGGATCTCCTGGTCGCCGGATTTCAGGAACAGGTCATAGCTTGATTTCTGCACCTCAATGAGGTTCGGCATTTCCAGCACTTCGCGGATTTTGCCGTAATATTTACGAAGACGTTTTTGGCCAAGGAAGCTCTGCGTCATGTGACGGGTCACCTTTCATTTCTCACTGGTCATGCGCGCTGTCGGGGCCCAGCGGCACGTCCATCAGAGACAGCGAGTACGATCCATTCTTGGCCCCCATCCCACAAGGGGCCACCCGATCGTTGAACCTCGCCTGAGAAAAGCCCCGCGCAACAGGGCTTCTCTGAGACAGGTTCGGCTGGACCCGTATTTTGCCGGGACCAGCCAAAATTCATGTCGCAATACGAAGGTCGCCCCACCCAAAGCACATGACTTTAGGATGGGTGCAAACCCACGGATTACTTGAGTTCGACCTCAGCGCCAGCTGCTTCCAGCTTGCCTTTGATGTCGTCTGCTTCGGCTTTGTCGACGCCTTCTTTGACAGCTTTGCCGCCGGCTTCAACAAGATCCTTGGCTTCTTTCAGACCAAGACCCGTGATCGCGCGCACCTCTTTGATGACGTTGATCTTCGACGCACCGGCCGATTTCAGGATCACGTCAAATTCGGTTTGCTCTTCACCGCCGCCTGCGCCACCGGCGTCACCGCCTGCTGCACCGGCAACCATCACAGCCCCGCCCGCGGCGGGCTCGATGCCGTATTCGTCTTTCAGAATGGTTTTCAGTTCTTGTGCTTCGAGAAGCGTCAGACCAACGATCTCTTCAGCGAGTTTTTTCAGATCAGCCATATCTAGCTCTTTTCCGTTCTCTTAGATGTGTTCCAACGTCAGACTTGCAAGTCCACGCCAGACCTTTTCCAGTTCCGTTATGCCGCTTCTGCCTTTTCCTCGACGGATGACAGAATGCTCGCGATGTTCGAAGCAGGTGCGCCAATGGCCCCGGCGATGTTCGAAGCAGGTGCGCCGATGCAGCCCACGATGGAGGCAATAAGCTCCTCGCGGGATGGCATTTTCGACACGACTTCGACGCCTTTGCGGTCCAATGCGTTCTCACCCATGGCCCCGCCGAGGATCTCAAACTTCTTGTTATCCTTGGCGAACCCTTCGGCGACCTTGGCTGCTGCCACAGGGTCTTCCGAGAAGGTCAGAACAGTCATGCCCGACAGATAGTCAGCAATGCTGGCGCATGGCTTTCCATCAAGGGCAATCTTGGCGAGCCTGTTTTTGGCAACGCGTACGGATGCATCGGCCTCGCGGGCGCGGGCACGAAGATCCTGCATTTCGGTAACTGTAAGGCCTGCGTAGTGGGCTACCACGACGACGCCAGAGCTTTCGAAGATCTGGCCGAGTTCCTCGACCACTTTCTCTTTCTGGGCTCTATCCACAGTTTCACTCCAATTATGGGGAAATTCCCCGGCTCAGTCTTACTGGGCCAAAAGACCCAGCCTTTGGGTCCGTTAAACGGGCTGAGCCAGACACGGGGACCACCTTTGGAGAGCCGCGCAAAATTCTGGTCTTTCCCGTCTCAGGCAGGAATTATGACCGGCATATCCCGACCACCCACCGTCTCGGACGAAACACAAATGGCCCGACAGAATCGGACCATGCGTGCAAGGCAGTATCTAGACCTCATCCGGGCAAATGCCAAGCCCCTTTTAAACAAGGCTCAAAACTGGCCACAAAGAGCCGCTCAAACCGGTTTTTTGAGGGGATTGATATTCAGGAACGCTGAGTTTTACGCAAGGTCTGCTGTGAGCCCGTGTTGCACGTTAATCAGCAGAGGCGCGGGATGGCCAGACCGCGGGATGGCGACCTTTTACAAATTCTGAACACTTTATGTCAGCCAAGTCTGCATGTCCTTGGATCGGCGCGCTTACGTGAGCCAATCGCCAGCCCGATGGGGCGGTCTGGCGATCGCGCGGCGGCGCTACGCGCCTTGATTCCGCGCGAGGGTGTTCAATGGCAGCTAAGTCCCACAAACCCAACAAACAACCCCTTCCACGAAAACAAAAGGGGCCTCCCTTAGGAAGCCCCCGAATTTGCGTGTCACTTCGGCGTCAGCTTACTCGCCAAGAGCACCTGCCACATCAATGCTCACGCCCGGCCCCATGGTCGAGCTCAGCGCGATCTTTTTCATATAGGCCCCTTTGGCGCCAGATGGCTTTGCTTTTTGCACGGCCTCAACAAAGGCACGCACGTTTTCAACCAGCTTGCCTTCGTCAAACGACGCCTTGCCAATCCCGGCATGCACAACGCCAGCTTTTTCGGCTTTGAACTGTACTTCGCCGCCCTTGGCCGCTTTCACGGCATCGGCCACATCCATGGTCACCGTGCCCACTTTGGGGTTCGGCATCAGGTTGCGCGGGCCAAGCACCTTACCCAGACGACCCACGATGGGCATCATGTCTGGTGTGGCAATGCAGCGATCAAACTCGATCGTGCCGCCTTGCACTGTCTCCATCAGGTCCTCGGCACCCACGATGTCTGCACCAGCGGCCTGTGCCTCTTCGGCCTTGGGGCCACGAGCGAAAACCGCCACGCGCACGTCTTTGCCTGTGCCATTGGGAAGGCCAACCACACCGCGCACCATTTGATCCGCGTGACGTGGGTCAACCCCAAGGTTCACAGCAATCTCGACGGTTTCGTCGAACTTTGCATTGGCATTGCCTTTGACCAGCGCCACCGCCTCTTCGATGGTGACGTTCTCTTTGCCCGCGAACGCCTCGCGCGCCGCTTTTGTGCGTTTTCCAAGCTTTGCCATCTTACTTCACCTCAATGCCCATGGAGCGTGCAGAACCGGCAATGATCTTCATCGCGGCTTCGACGTCATTTGCGTTCAGGTCTTTCCACTTGGCTTCCGCAATTTCTCGCAGCTGCTTGGCCGAGACCGAGGCGACAGTTTCACGACCGGGCGTGTTTGCACCGGATTTCAACTTGGCCGCTTTTTTCAGGTAGTAAGACGCAGGTGGCGTCTTGATGTCCATTTCAAAGGACTTGTCCTGATAATAGGTGATCACGGTGGGGCACGGCGCACCGGGCTCCATGTCCTGCGTCTTGGCGTTGAACGCCTTGCAGAATTCCATGATATTGATGCCGCGCTGACCCAACGCCGGACCAACCGGCGGGGATGGGTTCGCTTGCCCGGCAGGCACCTGAAGCTTCATGGTGCCAGCAAGTTTCTTGGCCATGGGCCATCTCCTTTTCAAACAGCCTCGGGACGCGCCCCTTAGCCTATGTTGATGTGGTCTGGTCCGTGCATCGCGATGCCCTCGCCTCCCACATGGGGGTCTTTCTTCAAAGACTGACGCGCGCACTACACGGCGCACGCGTCTTTGACAAGACCGTTTGACCAAAAGTCATGGAAAGCCTAACCGTTCCAGAGCGCAGTCTCAGGGTGGAACTGTGACCAAGCAAACCAAAAGGCTTGATGACTGCCAAGGTCAGCGCCATTCGCATCAACCGCCTTGATCCCACCGCCATCAAGCGTCAGGTGCACATTCTCCACGGTTATGTCCTGGCCACCCTGAAGCGCCACCATCGCCTTGCTGCGCTGGAACGCCACGGGCTTACCGGAAGCGGTGACAATGCCGATGACATCCTCATGCACCGGCAGGCGTGGGTCGACATCGCCTACCGGGAAAATCGGGCCATTGGCATCGCGTCCATTGCGGAAATCAAAATCCCGGCCAAGGGCAAGCTCTTCTACCAACACGGTTGTCTCTGGATGTGCTTTTTTCCATGTGCCCCAGTCAGAGGTCACGACACCTGCTTGTTCCAATTTCACACCCTTTTTGGCCAAGGGCCCTGTCACAGCGTGGCCAAGAAACGTGTCAAACACCGAATGCGTACGCACGTCATACATCACCTTGTTGGATCGGATCAAAAGCCCCGACGTGCGAAGGATCGGACGTTCCACACCATCCGGAACCTCGTCTGTGAAATAAGCCTGCGCGGCACCGCAAAGCGTGCAATAGGGAATCCCAAGATCACGCCCGCCCAGCGTATCATTCACCATCTCGCGCACTTCCATGATCCGACGCGGATAGGCGCGTGCCTCGCCATTCACAACCACGCCAAAAACAATATCGCTGTCCTTGAGCCAGGTGGCCTCTGCCGCGCTGCTGATCTCCGGGTTATCCGCGGCCGGAATGCAGTTGCACTGCTCATCGGTGGCGTCATAGGCGCGGTCATCAATCAGCACGCCGCCCCAGGACACCATCCGCCAGTCAATATCGCCTTCGACAAAAATCTTGTCCCAGCCGGGAATAATCCCAGTGAAAATGGCCCGTTTTGCACTCAGGTAATTCGGCGGCGCAGGCACATCCCACGCAATCAGGTGATCGGTGATAACGCCCCAATGGTTTTCAGTGGGCATATCAATTTCAAGCAATGTCGCTGCTGCATTTGCAAGCTGCACATTGAGCGCTTGTCCGGGGGCAAAGCGCATCAGGTCGCTGATGGGCCAGGCAAGGCGCGGGTCTTTTGAAGCAGCCAACGTGCGCAAGGCCACTTCCTGATCCGTGCCCCATGTCGACCCTTCGATACTGTCGACAAACGCCATCTTCGCGGCGGCCTTCAGGTCCGCCGACAAGTCACCATCCGGAATGGCAGGCGGCTGACCAAATTGCTCAACCCCATAGTCCGGCAGCGCGGCTGGCTGTTCGGCACGCACCGCTGTGGACCAGAGAGCGAAGAGCATCATCAGCGACGCAAGGATCAAGAGACGCGGCGTTGAGCCAAATGCAGTTGCCATCAAAGGACCTTTCATGTGCACATTCCAAGTGCACCCAAAGATGACGGTTCCGGGCAAGATGGCTAATCACGATTGCATCAGCACTTAGTGAACAGGTCCTGAACACACCGTTCACGAACATTCGCCGAACTGTGCAACACCGTGCGTCCGCCTTCTGCGGCAAGCTCAAATTTTGGGAACCTGTTGCACACACCGTAGAGCAGACGCCACGGTGCATTAATCTACAAGCTTTACCGATATCGCACCGACGCAATACCGACATGATACCGATGCAATACCGAAGCTCAAATCCCCGCAAATTTAGGGCGTTAACCTTTGAGTCGCCAAACATGCAGGAGTCACCATTAGAGTGGAGCAAAAAGAAAACCCCGGCCAAAAGCCAGGGTTCCAATTTTCGTCCAGAACTGAGAGCTAATCCTCGGGTCAGGTTTGCTTCGTCACCTGCGTGTATTCCAATTCTACCGGCGTCTCACGACCAAAGATCGAGACCGTCACCTTGAGGCGCTGATTGTCCTCGTCGACTTCCTCGACCATGCCATCGAAATCCTCGAACGGACCATCGTTGACCTTGACCTTCTCACCAACCTCAAAGCTGATCAGAAGCTTCGGCGCCTCGGCCCCCTCTTCCACACGGCCCAGGATCCCCTGCACTTCCGCATCGCGCATCGGCATCGGACGGCCTTGTGGTCCAAGGAACCCGGTGACTTTGTTGATTGAGTTCACCAGGTGATAGCCCTGGTCCGACATTTCCATATGCACCAGCACGTAGCCCGGCATGAACCGCCGCTCGGTCGTGACCTTCTTGCCGCGCCGCACCTCGATCACCTCTTCGGTCGGCACGAGCACTTCGTCGATCTCGTCCTCAAGGCCCTGATCGGCCACGGATTGACGGATTTGCTCTGCGATTTTCTTCTCGAAATTCGAGAGAACGCTCACTGAGTACCACCGTTTCGCCATGCTGGACCCCACATCTGCTGTTATCGGCACTTGGCCGGAATTCTCTGTTCTTTCAGGCTTTTGGCCCGAACCACCCCGATAAAACAAATCAGCGCGCGGGCTCGAATCGCCGCGCGCTGTATCGGAATGATGGCTGGATTACCGCTCTTCGCCCTTCTTTTCAAGGCCGCAGAAAGGGATTTTTGCGCTTTAGCCGAAGAGCCCCAAAAGCCCCTCAAGTCCGCTGCGGATCAAAAGGTCAACCAAAGCAAAAAATACGGCAGTCAGAGCGGCCATAATAAACACCATGATCGTTGTCAGCAAAACTTCGCGCCGGGTTGGCCAAACAACTTTGGCAACTTCCGCACGAACTTGCTGAATGAACTGAAGCGGGTTGGTGATGGCCATGGGATCCACTGTACAAAAGGGTCGACGTTCAGAGGGACATACGTTGCACTCAAAATGAATTCAAGAGCAGAGAGCCACCCCGGTCCTTCACCGCGGTGGCTCTGTTGCCAATATACCGGGCTAGACGTCCTGAGCCTGTTCAGACAGCCGGTCAAACGGATCGGGCCGATCGTCTTCCTTTTCCAACTCTGCCAGATCCGGCAGGGTCAACCGCTCTGCGATGGCCTCAGGAAGACGCGCCACTTTGGTGTTATACTGCTCGACAAGCTGTGTTGCCTTCGTGAAATACTGTTCTGCTTTTTTCGGTTTGCGCTTCTTGAATCGCAACCACCGTGCCAGAAGAATTTCGGTGAATCGTTCATGCCCAAGAGACAGGTAGGTGATGACAAAGACCATCAGCACGGTCAGCGTCACACCCAGCACCAACCAAGGGCGCAGAAATACAATCAACGCTGCTGTGATCAGCAGAACATGCTTGGGTTTGATTTTACTGGCATGTGCCTTGAGCGTGCTGGCATGGGTCTTGATCACAGGCCAAATGTCACTTTTGAAGCTTTTGAGGCGTTTTAGACGGTCCGTTTGGTCTTTCTTAACCACTTCCGCGATATCTTCCTGCATGATGACATCTTCGGGTGCAGGCTCCAGAACATCGCGCGACAAAAGCTCGACCTCGTCATCAACAATGGTTTCAACAAGGTCTTCTGCGACCTCCATGTCCAGCATTTTGCGACGCGGACGCAAAGCCGGCATACTGGGAACGAGATTGGAAATGTCGAGCTTGGTGAGCTTTGCGTTTTCCGTAGGCTCTGACTCTGCACGAACAGGGTCCGCCTCTGGCGGCGTCAGTTCCGGCAGGCGCTGCTGACGCTCCTCGCGCTTCTGATCAAGCAGCATGGATTTGATCATCGCAGTCATCTGCGGAGAGTTCGGATCTTCAATTGTAGGGGTTTCCATAAGCATTTTACCACGCGACGACCGACGCTTCGCGGCGCGCGGATGCTCCATAGGCATTGACCCTGCGGTATCCGTCATAGCAGCACTACCCTCACCACCCACGGTGTCTTGTTTCACGCCCCCACGTGATTGCCCCACGTCTCGCACGCGAGTCGTCAGACTAAGGCAAGGTATGTCGGGAATTTGGCCATATCATGGCAGCTACCGGGCGGAATTGTGACCATAGCATGCAATTCAAAAGCCTCTGGCAAAGCAGAACGAAGCGCCACAGGGACACATTTCTGCAATTAAGTAGTTGAAAGGATTTAATTTTAAAGTGGCAGGGGCAGCAGGGTTCGAACCCGCGACCTACGGTTTTGGAGACCGTCGCTCTACCAGCTGAGCTATACCCCTAAGGCCAAGGCTCGAATTACGTCACCTACGGCTGGGAATCAAGTCACATTGGCCCGCAATCGGAAATTTACCATTGGCTGCCTCAATCGCGGCCCGATCGTGTCAGATGACCGCGAAAGCCATCATGCCAAGCCCTACAAACCCTGCCGTAAAAATGACGGACCGAATATAAGGAACGCCGGCCACATAGGCCGCAATATATGCCAGCCTTGCCAGAACAAAGAGCATCGCGCCCTGTTCGGCAAGCTCAAGATCAACGCCACCCAAGATCAGCGCAAGCAGGCCAAGAACCACGAAAACCGGCAACGATTCCGAGAAATTCTTAGCGGACTTTAAAGCGCGCGCATGGAATTTTCCGGGCTCCGGCAGGCTGTCCCGAGGTCCCATATATGCCGTAGGCCCGACACGCAGCATCAGAAAACTTCCTGCCCCAAACACGTTCATCAGATACAAGGCCAGTCCGGCCAAAATCCAGAAAACCATATTCCATTCCTTCTTTATTGTGCGATTTGGAGGTAAGAAGAATAAGGAATAGCTACAATTCCTTAGGAGGGAATGATGGCGATACAAAATGAATTCGGTTTGACGCTCAGAGGGATCCGAAATGCGTTGGGCTTGAGCCAACTCGCACTTGCACACCGCCTTGGCAGCACCCAGCGACACATCTCTTTTCTCGAAACCGGCCGATCGCGCGCCACACCAGAGTTTTTGCAACGTATTGCCGTTGAGTTAAACCTCTCAACAGCGCAGCGCAGCGCGTTGTTTGAGGCCTCGGGCTTGCGCAACCCATTTCCCGAACGCCAGCTTACAGATACCGAGATCACGCAAGCCCTGGACACGATTGAGCGACGCATTCTGCAAAACTGGCCCTTTCCGGCCTTTGCATTGGATAAAGATTGGACAATCCTGCGGGCCAATCCAAGCGCTACCGCGATGTTTGCGATGTTCGGGATCGATTTGTCGCAAGCAAACCAAAGCCTCCTGACCATGGTTTTATCGCCGGGTTTCCGGACCGCTATTCTAAATTGGGAAGAGGTCAGTCCGGGCTTTTACTTTCGTCTTATGGCAGCGGCGGAACGCGATAGGACGGTCCGTGTTGCATTTGAAGCCGCGCGTGCGTCGGGCCTGTTTGACGATGTGCCGCGCCACATCACGGGTGGCAGTTCAAACCCTGTGATGAGCTGTGCAGAGATGGGTCTCCCTGATGGCACCCGTCTCAGAATGACGCCGTTTATCGGATCGCTTTCCACGCTGCAGGACGTGCGTCTAGAACGGATTGAAATCGAGCTGATGGTTCCGCTTGATGATGTGACAGAAACTAAACTCACGTCCATGTTTGCTTGACATCGCAAATGGGCACATTTGGCGCTTAGGACCGCGCATCTTCAACAAAAAGGGCGCCCGATTGGGCACCCTTCTGGTCTCATATGTGTCTATCTCACTCGATGATTTTCGACACGACGCCGGCGCCGACGGTGCGGCCGCCTTCGCGGATGGCGAAGCGCAGGCCGTTTTCCATGGCGATGGGCGCGATCAGTTCCACGTTGAACTTCAGGTTGTCGCCCGGCATCACCATCTCGGTGCCCGAGGGAAGCTCAACCGTGCCAGTGACGTCCGTTGTACGGAAGTAGAACTGCGGACGGTAGTTGGCGAAGAACGGCGTGTGACGCCCGCCCTCATCCTTGGTCAGGATATAGGCTTCGGCTTCGAACTTGGTGTGCGGTGTCACCGAGCCCGGCTTACACAGAACCTGACCCCGCTCAACACCTTCACGGTCCACACCGCGCAGAAGTGCGCCAATGTTGTCGCCCGCTTCACCACGGTCGAGAAGTTTGCGGAACATCTCAACGCCGGTGCAGGTCGTCTTGGTGGTGTCGCGGATGCCGACAATCTCAATCTCATCACCCACATTGATCACACCGCGCTCCACACGGCCGGTCACAACCGTGCCGCGGCCCGAGATCGAGAACACGTCCTCAATCGGCATCAGGAACGGCTGATCCACAGCCCGCGCAGGCGTCGGGATATACTCATCCACAGCCGCCATCAGCTCAGAGATCTTTTCGGACCCGATGTTGTCGTCGCGACCTTCCAGAGCGGCAAGAGCCGAACCAGCAATGATCGGAATGTCGTCGCCAGGATACTCATACGAGCTCAGAAGCTCGCGGATTTCCATTTCCACCAGTTCCAGAAGCTCTTCGTCGTCGACCTGGTCCACCTTGTTCATGAAGACAACCATGTAGGGGATGCCAACCTGACGGCCCAGAAGGATGTGCTCGCGCGTCTGGGGCATCGGGCCGTCGGCCGCGTTCACAACCAGGATCGCGCCGTCCATCTGCGCCGCACCGGTGATCATGTTCTTGACGTAGTCCGCGTGGCCGGGGCAGTCGACATGCGCGTAGTGACGGTTCTCCGTCTCATACTCAACATGCGCCGTCGAAATGGTGATCCCCCGCGCCTTCTCTTCCGGCGCGCCGTCAATCTCGTCATAGGCTTTAAAATCGCCAAACTGCTTCGTGATCGCAGCTGTCAGCGTCGTCTTACCATGATCAACATGGCCAATCGTGCCAATGTTCACATGCGGCTTCGTGCGGTCAAACTTTTCCTTTGCCATCTCTCTTAGGCGCCCTATCCGTTTGGGGGGCCAGAAACGGCCCGTTTTCTACTCCGCGCGCATCTATTGTGTCACGGCGGGAAAATCAAGCGGTTCGTGATCTTGTGGGGAGTCTGAGCATTCTGAAAGCCCAAGTTTTTTGGATGCGGAGCCTATTCCACAGCCTCAGAGGCATCCGCAGCTTCGATGTCACTGGATGGGTCGGCATTTTCAACCGCAGTTTCAGCCGCCTTCTGCGCCTCGCTCTTCTCGGCCTCTTCGCCCGCGAGCCATCGCTCTATCAGCCTGCCCTGCGGTTTCTCTTTGGCCGGCACACCATCATCTTCAAACCACCCTTCCTGATTATTTTGCTCGACCAGCCAATTTTGGATCAATTTAGAGGCATTTTGCGTCAGGTTCTTCATCTGCGTCTCTTTGGACTGAGTCAAACCTGAGCTGATCAGTGTTTTCCCGGAGATAGACTCAACAATAGTAATGGTTTCCGGCTTTTCATTGAGCTTGGTTTCTTTTTCGTCATCCCAAGCCGTCACCTTGAGAATCAACGCTGATTTCGGCGCAGCTACAAGCGGAATACCAGGAATGGCAAGCACGTAGCCCTCGACACTGATACCCAAATGGTACAGCCGTGTGCCCTCATAGCGACCAAAGCGTTCATCAATCGCAAGCTTCATGGCGTCGGTCCATTCTTCCTTCGTGGCCTCACGAGAGACTGGACCTTTGGTAAGGTTCGGCGCGACAACAACATTGTGCCCCAAGTGGAAGTTGCCCAGATAAGCCGGCTTCTTCTCCAGGTCTTTGACGTTTGTGCACGCGGCAAACGCCAAGCTCATAAACATCAGCATTACTCCGCGCAGCATCGCTTGCGTCCCCTTCCCAAGAAAACCTCTCTTGTGTGGTTACCCTAGGGACCGGCCTCGTGCAATCGAGGGCCTTTCGTCGCAGCGCCCGGAATTGCCGGAAAGTCACGGTCGACCTATATTGAGAGGCAGACAAGGGAGAGGGTCTGATGTCCGACAAAACTCCGGTCAAAGTGTCTTTGGTCACCGAGCCTCTGGGCATTCTCGGCAGCCTGAACGCCGCGCGTCGCAATGTGCTGAGCATCATTCCGGAGATCGCCACACGTCAGCCCATGGTATCGGGCCGTACGGGCAAGCGCTGGCACATGGTTATGGACCCCGGCGCGTTGCGCGAAATGCTTCTGGAACGTCTAGACATCTATCCAAAGTCGCTGGTCACTAAAAACCTGCTCAAACCGGCTATCGGCGACTCGCTTTTCATCGCTGAAGGCGCGCATTGGCGGTGGCAGCGACGCACTGCGGCCCCGGTGTTTTCACATCGAAATGTGATAAATCTTGCACCGATCATGACCGCCGCCGCAGAACGCAGCGCCGAACGCATTGCCGCCGCTGGCGACCGCGCGGTGGATGTGGCCGAAGACATGGTGCGCACCACATTTGACGTCATCGCCGAGGTTACTTTTTCCGGCGATGGCATGTTTGACTCAGATGCCGTGCATCGCGGGATCGACAACTACATCGCGGAAGCAGGCAAGATTTCCCTGCTCGATGTTCTGGGTGCGCCCGATTGGGTGCCAAGACCTGGGCGGCTTTTGTTCTCACGCGGTGCCGTGTCCGAGATGAAAACCGTGGCCGATCAAGCCATTGAAGCACGTCGTCAAAGAGGCCCGGATGGCGTGCCGGACTTGCTGGACCTGCTGTTGGAGGGTGAAGATCCCGAAACCAAACGGCAGATGAACACAGCCGAGTTACGCGACAACCTGTTGACCTTTATCGTGGCAGGCCATGAAACAACTGCGCTGACATTGGGCTGGTCGCTTTACCTCAGCGCCATTGACCAGGAGGTCCAGAAGCGCGCGCGTGCCGAAGTGCATCGCGTTTGTGGCGACAGACCCGTGACAGGCGACGATGTCGCCAACCTGCCTTTCGTGCGGCAAATCATTGATGAGGCCCTGCGGCTTTATCCACCTGCAGGCATGGTGTCGCGCACAGCCATGGCCGATGACACCCTGTGTGGGCGCGAGATCCGCAAAGGCGACACGGTTATTGTCCCGATTTATGCCCTGCATCGGCATCATATGCTCTGGGAGGATCCGGATGCGTTCCGCCCGGATCGCTTCGCAGATCGTAAATCGGTCGAGCGGTATGCCTACCTGCCCTTCGGAGATGGGCCACGTATCTGTATTGGGGCAAGCTTTGCCATTCAGGAGGCCGTGATCATTCTCGGCACGCTGTTAAGTCGGTTTCAGTTTACACCTGTGGCAGGCCGCGATCCTGATCCAGTGATGATCTTGACCTTGCGCCCCGAAGGTGGCGTGTGGCTGGAGGCCAAACCGCTGGGGCCGTTTCGCCCTGCAAGCGCGGCCTGAAAAGATAAAGCGGCCGATATCACCGACCGCTTTTCATGTGTTTCGCCTGTGGCCTTACGCGCCGATGATACCGGGCCAATTCGCCTCGCCCTTGGCAATAAAGCCTGGGACATCCTTGAGCCAACGGTTGCGGATGCGATTGTTGTAATTCAGGTAAAGCTTGCCGTTGACAACTGACCAGGCGTTCCGGTCTCCATGGGCAGTGTAGCCCTGCGACACGGCCCAAGAGCAGTAGCCGCCGAATTGAGGCGCGTATTTTTCCGGATTTGCCTGAAATGCGGCGAGGTTCTCGGCATTGGCAAAGCGCCAATGCATGCCGTTCCATTCTGTGCTGTGCTCAGACACGCCTTTGACGCCTTTGGCGGACTCATCAAGCGAGAAATAGGCCACAACATCCGCCCCGTCAGCCGCATAGCCGCTGCCGCTGTCATACCAGCGTGGCTCTTTGGCAAACGCGGGTCGTGCAACCAGCACCGCGGTTGCCCCTATCAGGATGGCACGTCTTGAAAGCGTCATGGGCGGTCTCCTCCTGCGATTTCCGCAAAAGTAAGCACAATTCGACTGGGATCAAATCACAGTTTCGTAAATCGATTGTCACGAGGAAAACCGCGCGGGGCCATGCGGCCTGCGCTGGCACGTTTGCCTATCCATTCGGCAAGCTCGGTCTCGGTGCGCGTACGACCGGCAGGATCAAGCCAGCTTAGCCCTTCCGCCAAAGTGAACGTTGTGGCGTCGCTTAAACCGCCATCCTTGTATTTCTGAAGCCGCACACCCTTGCCGCGCCCCATTTCCGGCAACTCGTCCAGTGGGAAGACCAGCACCTTGCGGTTTTCGCCAACACAGGCCAAGTGATCGCCCTCAACCGTACGACAGACCTGTGCACGCACATCGTTCTTGACGTTGAGCACCTGTTTGCCACTGCGGGTTTGGGCCACAACCTCATCTTCGGGAACCAGAAATCCGTCGCCAGCACTGGACGCCACCAGCAATTTGCGTCCGGGGCTATGGATCAGAATGGCGACAATATCCGCTTCATTTGGCAAGTCGACCATCAGGCGCAGCGGCTCTCCCATCCCGCGTCCTCCGGGCAGATTGGCCGCTGAAAGGGTATAGAACCGTCCATTTGTGCCAAATACCAGCAGTCGGTCGGTTGTCTCGGCATGAAAGGTGAACCGCCCTTCATCGCCATCCTTGAACTTCAATTCGCGATCCAAGTCGATATGGCCCGACATCGTCCGGATCCAGCCCATTTTCGAGCACACAACCGTGATCGGTTCCTTGTCGATCATCGCCTCAAGCGGCACCTCTTCGACATCACCGGCCTCGGCAAACTGTGTGCGACGTGCGCCGCCTTCGTAGTCTTTGCCAAACTTGGTTTTGACGTCTCTGAGCTGATCCGAAATCGCCGACCATTGAAGTTTTTCGCTTTCCAGAAGGTCTTCCAAACCGGCGCGTTCTTCCATCAACTCGCCCTGTTCGCGCAACAGCTCCATTTCCTCAAGGCGCCGCAAGCTGCGCAGGCGCATATTGAGAATGGCCTCGGCCTGCACATCGCTCAACTCACCTTCGCCCGGAGGCGGCGGAACATAATCAGCCTCATCGCTCGCCCGGACGTGATCCTTGGACCAGTCCTCGCGCATCAGTGCAGCTTTGGGGTCTTCGTCATAGCGGATGATGTCGATCACCCGGTCGAGATTGAGGAAGGCCACAATCAGCCCTTCGAGCACCTCCAAACGGTGGTCGATCTTCTCCATCCGATGCGTCGACCGTCGGACCAGAACCTCACGCCGGAAATCAAGGAAGGCACGCAGCACTTCCTTCATCGAACAGACCTTGGGCGTCAGCCCATCGATCAGCACGTTCATGTTGAGCGAAAACCGCACTTCCAGATCGGAGTTGCGATAGAGCATGCCCATCAAAACCTCGGGGTCCACATTCTTGGATCGCGGTTCAAGGATGACCCGGATGTCATCGGCGCTCTCGTCGCGCACATCGGCAAGGATCGGGATCTTTTTGGTCTGGATCAGTTCAGCTAACTTTTCGATCAGCTTGGATTTCTGAACCTGATAGGGAATTTCAGTGACAACGATCTGCCACTGACCGCGGCCCAGGTCCTCAACTTCGTATTTGCAGCGAAGGCGGAACCCACCTTTCCCCGTGCGATACGCCTGGGCAATCGCTTCGGGCGGCTCGACAATGATGCCGCCTGTCGGAAAATCAGGTCCCGGCACGTAGTTCAGCAGCGTATCGTCCCGCGCATCCGGTGTTTTGATCAGATGCAGACAAGCGTCGATCAACTCAGGAATATTATGTGGCGGGATGTTGGTGGCCATACCCACAGCAATCCCCGACGAGCCATTGGCCAAAAGGTTTGGAAATTGTGCCGGAAGTACAACTGGCTCGGTCAGCGTTCCATCGTAATTGTCGCGAAAATCGACCGCGTTTTCATTGAGGCCTTCCAGCAGAGCCTCGGCCACGATGGTCAGCCGCGCTTCTGTGTAGCGGCTGGCGGCGGGATTGTCCCCGTCGATGTTGCCAAAGTTACCTTGGCCATCGACCAGCGGGTAGCGCACGTTGAAATCCTGCGCCAGACGCGCCATCGCGTCATAGATCGCAGCATCACCATGGGGGTGGTAGTTGCCCATTACGTCGCCAGAGATCTTGGCCGACTTCCGGAATCCTCCGTTCGCGGCCAGCCTGAGTTCGCGCATTGCATAGAGAATCCGCCGATGTACAGGCTTCAAGCCGTCCCGCGCATCGGGCAGCGCGCGATGCATGATCGTCGACAGCGCGTAGGTCAGATAGCGCTCGCCAATCGCCCGGCGTAGCGGTTCTGCAACAGAGCCGTCTCCGCCACCGGAGCCTATGTTGGGGTCATCGACCAAATCACTCATAGATGATGTGATACTCGCGCCGGATAGGGGCGTAAAGCACCTCTTCGGGAAAATCCGAAAGGTTTTCCCATGATGCCATTTCCCGAATCGTGTAGATTGCCAGAGGGAAGTCTGCTGCCAATCGTACAGGGGTTCGCGCTATGTGGCGCTTTATGTTGATCACATTCGGGTTTTTGGGTTTTGCTTTTTACGAGCTTAGCGGTGGTGCGGATTACAAACCTCACGCCAATTCCATCCAAGCACGCGCGGCGCAACCACAGCCGGTGAACGTGGCCGAACTTGCGCCTGTCGAAAAATCATCCATTGAAGATCTGGCCCAGGCCGCACCTGCCGCCGCACCGGCTGAAAGATTGGGGATCACTCTGGCGTCTATTCAGGTGGATGAGGCGCTCTATCCCAATCAGACCGAGGCCAAGTCAGAGCGCGTGACAGCAAGTGACGCGACACTCGACATCGCAGAACAGCAGGCCATTGAAGCCGCCGAAGACGACGTGCGCAAAGTCTGGCCTGGCGCGATAGAACTCTTTCAGTTGCAAGAGGCAAAGCGTGTGCAGCAGACGGAATCGATCAAGGCGCTTAAGCAGGATGAAGAAGCGGCGAGCTATGATGTCCGCTTCGTGACGGGCAATGTGGTCAACATGCGAGACGGCCCGGGCACCGAGTTCGAACCTGTCGGTCAATTGACGCAGGGCACGGAGGTGGCTGTGCTGAACTCTTCTGGCAACGGTTGGGTCATGCTCCGTGTCATGACAACTGGGCAGGAAGGCTGGATGGCCGACTGGCTTGTGAGTACGGCAAACTGATTGCATCAAGCGCACGCGCGGTCCAGTGTGCAGCGCATGAGCGAAAGAACCATTCTTATCACGGGCTGTTCTTCCGGTATCGGCTATGATGGCGCGATTGGTCTGCGCGAGCGTGGCTGGCGTGTTTTCGCGTCTTGCCGCAAACCAGAAGACTGTGAACGTATGCGCAGCGAGGGCTTTGAGAGCCCGCTGATCGACTACCAAAGCCCCGAAACCATAGCCACCGGGCTAGCAGAAGTACTGGAAGCAACAGACGGGCGCTTGGATGCGCTATTCAATAACGGCGCATTTGCCTGTCCTGGGCTTGTTGAAGATCTACCAACAGACGCCTTGCGCGCGATTTTCGAGGCCAATTTCTTTGGCTGGCATGACCTGACGCGTTACGTGCTGCCCGTGATGCGGGCGCAGGGCCATGGGCGGATCATTCAAAATTCATCCGTTTTAGGGTTTGTCACCCTGCCATGGCGCGGGGCCTACAACGCCACCAAACATGCGCTCGAAGGACTGACCGACACCATGCGCATCGAAATGCGCGGCACGGAGATCCATGTTATCTTGATCGAACCAGGTCCAGTCACATCCAAAATTCGAGAAAACGCCATTCCGCATTTTGAGCGTTGGATTGACTGGGAAAACTCAGCGCGCACAGGCGACTACGTTGCACTGCACAATCGACTCTACAAATCCTCAGGACCGGACCCGTTTGAACTTCCAGCCTCCTCAGTGACCAAAAAACTCATTCACGCTTTGGAATCTCGCCGCCCGAAACCGCGCTACTATGTGACCACACCAACATATCTGATGGGCACCTTCCGGCGCCTGCTGCCCACACGCGCGCTTGATTGGGTTTTGTCGAAAAACTAGGCCGAGCCACCTGCGTCATGATTTCCCGTTCGCTTTTTCCGCCACACGGTCTAAGTGACCCGTCACGGGACAAGTGGATAACCTCACATGCTAAAAGACCCTCTTTTCATTTTGGCCGCGCTGGCCTGCGGTGTTGTCGCCGTCATCCTGATCAAGGGCATCAGCACCTTTGGCAAGGAAGGCGTAGAGAACGCCAAACGCGCAAACAAGTTCATGCAATACCGGATCATTGCACAATTCGTTGCGGTGCTGCTGATATTGCTGTTTGTCTATGTGCGTCGGCAGGCGGGAGGCGAATAAATGGTTGTACTCAACAAAATCTACACAAAAACCGGCGATGCCGGAGAAACCGCGCTGGGCAATGGCGCGCGCGTTGCAAAGCATTCCATGCGTGTGACAGCATACGGCACAGTGGATGAGGTCAATGCAACAGTTGGCCTCGCCCGCCTGCACGCCGACGGCGAGACGGACGAGGCGCTCGCCCGCATTCAGAATGATCTTTTCGATCTCGGCGCCGACTTGTGTCGTCCCGACATGGAGATGGACGGCGAAGTGGAGTACCCTCCCCTGCGCATGGCCGACAGCCAGGTTGAACGCCTGGAGGCGGAAATCGACGACATGAACGAAGCACTGGAACCCTTGCGCAGCTTCATTCTTCCAGGTGGATCAGCGCTCGCGGCGCATTTGCATTTGTGTCGCACTGTCTCTCGCCGATCAGAGCGGCTGGCCGTCGAACTGGCCACGGTAGAGTCCGTCAATCCCGCTGCCGTCAAGTATCTCAACCGCTTGTCAGACTGGTTTTTCGTGGCGGGCCGCATGGCCAATGACGAGGGCAAATCTGATGTGCTCTGGGTGCCCGGCGCGAACCGCTAAAGTCATCAAACTACCGGTCTGTGTTCCTTTTTGGACTTATTTGTCGCAAAAAAGCTTAGCACAGACCGGAAACGCGACGTCGCAAGACGGAAACGTGACGATTTTGCTCTGTTGCGGCGCTAAACAAATCTGTATCAAACGCCTCAGAGGAATTTGCGGAGTCGCGTTGCGCGGCTCTTTGTTGATTTAGGGAGACCATGCAAATGAAGGTGCTCGTGCCTGTCAAACGCGTGATCGACTATAACGTGAAAGTTCGCGTCAAGGCGGACGGATCGGGTGTCGATCTTGCCAATGTCAAAATGTCGATGAACCCGTTCGACGAAATCGCCGTGGAAGAGGCTATTCGCCTGAAAGAAGCGGGCAAGGCAGAAGAAGTGATCGCCGTGTCGATCGGCGTCAAGCAATCCCAGGAAACGCTGCGCACCGCGCTTGCCATGGGTGCGGATCGCGCCATTCTGGTCGAAGCCGCGGATGATGTTCACACCGATATCGAGCCGCTGGCTGTAGCCAAAATCCTCGCCAAGGTGGTCGAAGAAGAACAGCCCGGCCTGGTCATCGCGGGCAAGCAGGCCATCGACAACGACATGAACGCCACCGGGCAGATGCTCTCTGCGTTGCTGGGATGGAGCCAGGGTACATTTGCCTCAGAACTCGACGTGGACGGCGACAGCGCGGTTGTGACCCGCGAAGTGGACGGCGGCCTTCAAACGATCAAAGTCAAAATGCCGACCATCGTGACGGTAGACCTGCGCCTCAACGAACCGCGTTATGCGTCGCTTCCCAACATCATGAAGGCCAAGAAAAAGCCTTTGGATGAGAAGACCGCAGCCGATTACGGTGTAGACGTCTCTCCACGTCTTGAGATTGTGAAAACCGAAGAGCCAGAAGCCCGCAAAGCCGGTGAAATCGTAGGCTCAGTGGACGAACTTGTTGCGAAACTCAAAGAAGCGGGGGCTGTGTAAATGTCTGTACTTCTTCTTGCCGAAGTGAATGATGGCGAATTGGCTCTCGATGCCACCGCCAAAGCCGTGACAGCTGCCAAGCCACTGGGCGACGTGACTGTTCTTGCCGCTGGTGGATCTGCTGCCGCAGCAGGTGAAGCCGCCGCCAAGATCGACGGCGTGTCCAAGGTTCTCGTGGCCGAAGATGCCTCGCTTGGCCATCGTCTTGCGGAATCAACTGCCGCACTGATCGTGTCATTGGCCGATGGTTACGAGCACATCGTCGCTCCAGCAACGACCGATGCGAAAAACGTCATGCCACGGGTCGCCGCGCTCTTGGACACAATGATCATCTCCGACGCCTCCGGCGTTGTTGATGGCAACACGTTCGAGCGCCCGATCTATGCGGGCAACGCCATCCAGACAGTGAAGTCCGCAGATGCGAAAAAGGTCGTAACCTTCCGGACATCGACGTTCGATGCTGCAGGCGACGGCGGTTCCGCAGCGGTTGAAACCATCTCTTCGGCTGACAATCCTGGTCTTTCAGAATGGGTCGAGGACAAAGTGGCCGAATCAGATCGGCCCGAGCTCACCTCTGCAGGTGTCGTTGTCTCCGGCGGTCGCGGTGTCGGCTCGGAAGAGGACTTTGCCCTGATCGAAGGTCTGGCAGACAAGCTCGGCGCGGCCGTCGGTGCCTCACGTGCGGCTGTCGACTCAGGCTTTGCACCAAACGATTGGCAAGTTGGCCAAACCGGTAAGGTGGTTGCGCCTGATCTCTATATCGCCGTCGGGATCTCAGGCGCTATTCAGCACCTCGCGGGGATGAAAGACTCCAAAATCATTGTGGCGATCAACAAGGACGAAGAAGCCCCAATTTTCCAGGTGGCGGATTATGGCCTTGTGGCCGATCTGTTCCAAGCCGTTCCGGAGCTTACCGAAAAGCTCGGCTGATCAAGATCATAAGTCTGTACGGCCCGCGTTCGCGCGGGCCTTTTTTGTTCGAAGCTACGCATTCAGAGCCGCATTTACCGCCGGTAGCAAATAACCAGCCGCTTTTTTATGAGCCCGTTGCCCTGGCAATTCGCGTGCCACTTGCAACTCGTCTGATGACAACACCGGGTCACGCTGCGCCACATCGATTTTATCCGCATGAGCCGACTCTGCGATTTCGTATTCAATGAGGTCTGCAACATGCGGTCTCACTGCGTCCAGCATTGCTCTTGTTACCAATGCGGGATCATAGTGAATGCCAGGCTCATTGCTGTATGTCTCTGGCTTGCGGTCAGAAAACCAAAAAAGCACCACAGGGCTATCGAGCAAGTCCAGGAAAGTTTGCATCCCGTCAACCCAGCAAGACGCCAGTTCGGCATGAACCTGAACAAACCGCTCAGCCGACACGTGTTGTAAATGTTCAAGCAAATGACGCGTAAAATTGAATTCCGTGAAATCCACCTCTGGAAACAGAATTTTGAGAGGATCCTCTGCCTTGAGAAACCGGTCATTTCGACGCGGATGCACTTTGTAGAACTGATTGCTCATGTTCACGGCGCACGGCACCTGCAGCACAACGGCCTGCGCGCGATGCGCCACGTCCAATAAAACCTTGTCGCGCAAAAGAACATCAATTCCCACATTCGGCCAACCGAGGTTCACACAAGGTATGCCCAAGCTGTTTTCCAGCAGTTGCGGAAAGGGATAGGACACAAACCGACCAAAAGTTTCAGTTCCACCCAGACAGGCTATGAAGTCTCGTCTGAGATTTTGCGGCGGCCCGCGAAATGTTAATTTTGAACCGGGGTACTGACACGTCGCATACGCCGTACCGCGGTGTTCCAAGGAATGAACACTCATATCACCCACCAAATTTTTCTCACCCAAGCAACAGATTTATGCCAAGAGGTTTGAGAAACCCTTAAACACACATTTCAATGCAAAATTGATTTGAACCGGCCCTTGCAGCCCACAACGTGCCCTGCGTATCCTGAACAGGTCATTTCAAAAGGGGCAGCTCGATGGAAATCCGCAAAGTCGGGATCGTAGGCGCAGGACAGATGGGCAATGGCATTGCGCATGTCATCGCCGCCGCTGGTTATGATGTGCTGTTTAATGACATCAGTCAGGACGCCCTCGACAAGGCCATTTTGATCATCGATGGCAATATGGAACGCCAGGTCTCCAAGGGAAAAATGGACGCCAGCGCCAAGGCTGATGCGCTGTCGCGTATTCAAACCACATTGTCTCTGCCTGAGTTGGGTCAAGCTGACCTGATCATCGAATCTGCGACCGAACGAGAGACCGTCAAGCAAGCCATCTTTGAAGACCTCTTGCCGCATCTAGAGCCGCATACGATCCTGACGTCGAACACCTCGTCGATCTCGATCACCCGCCTGGCCAGCCGCACGGACCGGCCGGAAAAATTCATGGGATTTCACTTTATGAACCCCGTGCCAATCATGCAGCTGGTCGAACTGATTCGTGGAATTGCCACGGATCAGCCAACGTATGACGCCTGCTTTTCAGTGGTTGAAAGGCTTGGAAAAACCGCCGCCAGTTCAGAAGATTTTCCAGCCTTCATCGTCAACCGGATCCTGATGCCGATGATCAACGAGGCTGTTTACACTTTGTACGAGGGTGTTGGCAGCGTGACGTCCATCGACACCTCCATGAAGCTGGGCACCAACCATCCGATGGGTCCCCTGGAGCTTGCAGATTTCATCGGGCTGGATACCTGTCTAGCCATTATGAATGTGCTGCATGATGGGCTGGCGGATACCAAGTATCGCCCCTGCCCGCTTTTGACGAAATATGTCGAAGCCGGGTGGCTGGGGCGGAAAACCGGTCGCGGGTTTTATGACTATCGTGAAGAAGTGCCGGTACCCACGCGCTAAGGCGTGTCGCGAAGTTCTGTGACTCAAGTTAATCTCAAAACGCTTTAGTGCTCGCCGAGACCAAGAGTATGATCGCGCAGCCACGCCATAAATCCGCGTGGATCAGATTCAAGAAGCTTCATCCGCTCCTCGTCAATCGGCGCACCAACAACAGGATTTTGCGGTTTGTTGCAGCTCTTGACCACTTCATGGAGCAGGAAGCTTTGCCGAAGCGTCGCCGATATCCTATTCGCAACCTGATACACACGGCTGTTAGCACCTGGAAAAAAGATCGGAACAACCCGAGCGCCTGAGCGTCTGATCATCTGTGCGGTAAACACAGCCCATTCGCGTTCTATTGCGGGCCCGAACATAGAGTCGCTCGACGCCACGACACCAGAAGGGAAAACGCTGATGACCCCACCTTCCTTCAAGTGTGCCATGGCTTTGGCCCGCATCTCTACCGATTTTCGCTGCGCGTCCGGTTCATGCGGGAAGGGCACAGAAATCATATAAGATGCCGCAACCTCGTCGATGCCGGTCAACAGGGCGCGTGTCAGGATCTTGTAGTCCGTGCGCCTACGCCCAATCAGGTCCGCCAAAATCATTCCATCGACCAACCCGTGCGGGTGGTTCGCCACGATCACAACCGGTCCGGTTTTAGGAATTTGGTCAATCTGGTCCTGCGGCGTCAAAAGATCGATGCCCATCGTCCCCAAAGCCGCACGCCAAAACGGTTGACCGGTCGGCGCGCCTTTGCGTTCGAACTCGCGGATCATACGCAAAATCGTCAGTTTGCCCGTGAACCATTCGATTGCGCGGATTGTAAATGCAGTCAGAGGTGCATCAAACGAGTTGGCATAGGTCAGGCTGCGCCGGTCATACTTGGTCGGCGACACCGGGCCGGTCACTTGACCGCCAATTTGATCCTGAGCGCGTTCCACCACGTGGTCTGATCCTGTCCCGTTGCGCCCTGCGCGCGCCTACATCTTTTCACCAAACCTGTCTGCGACAAGGGCCTGCACCGCATCAAGCAGATCAGCGGCATCAGTTCCCCAAGCACGCACGTCAATAGTCTTTCCTTTAGAGGCTGCCAACATCAAAAGGCCCATAATGCTGTCCGCACCGGTTGTTTGCCCATCATGCGATACTTCTGCCGAGGCGTCGAAGCCTTCAGCAGTTTCGACAAGTTTAGCCGCCGCGCGCGCGTGCAGGCCCTTTACATTGACGATCTTCATTTGCCGCGTGAGAGAGTCATTCATGGAGCTTTCGGTCTTTCTTGTTCAGGTGTCCTGGTCCGGATCGATGGACTCGTCCGCGCCTGTGTCAGAGCCTTCGGGCGACACGGCATGGCTGTCGATGTACTTTCGACCCGCTGCCAGAGCCGCACGCGCGGCATCGACCACGCTCAGATGGCGGCTTTTGGCTAGCTTGAGCAACATCGGAAGGTTAGCGCCATAGAGGATGCGACGGTTTTCGGGTTGGCATGCTTTGAGCGACAAGTTTGATGGCGACCCGCCAAAAAGGTCCGTCACGATCAGAACGCCATGGCCCATGTCAACGCTGTCTGCCGCCTCACAAATCTCAGCCTGTTTTTCTGTGCGATCGTGATCGCCTTCAATTGAGATGGCCTTGATGTCTTTTTGTACACCACAGACATGCTCGATGGCGCGAAGATACTCTTGCGCTAAACTGCCATGCGCCACGATAACTACACCGATCAACGCTGCGTTTCCTTTTCGCCAAAATAGTCCCCAGACGTAGCCAACGCCGGTCTGTCCCGGCGTTCCAGCTCACGGTGACGTATAGACACCTGCCAAGCGCTCTCTGCAAGAGCATGAGCCAATGTTTCTGCTATCGTGACGCTACGGTGCTGTCCGCCGGTACAGCCAAATCCGATAGACAAATACGCTTTTCCTTCGGCCTGGTAGGCCGGCAGCAACATTTGCGCAAGGTCGATAACCCGTCCGGAAAACTCATCAAACCTGGGGTCACCCTTGACATAATCAGCCACTGCCGGCGCGCGTCCATCCAGGGAACGCAGGCTTTCTTCCCAGTAAGGATTCCGCAAAAACCGGCAGTCGAGCACCATATCAAGTCCACGCGGCAACCCGCGTTTGTAGGAAAAGGACTGCACCGTTACAGCCAGCTGCCCATCGGATTTGGCAGCGAACCAAGACCCCAGCTCGGCCCGCAGGTCATGCGGTGACATCTCGGAGGTATCAATCAGAATATCGGCCCGCGCACGAATGGGGCCCAAAAGGTCAAATTCACGTACGATCCCTTCATCGGGGTTTTCTGCAGGGGCCAGTGGGTGACGGCGACGCGTCTCGGAAAACCGCCGTTGCAAAACGTCCGCTCTGCAATCGAGATAGAGCACTTGAAGCGGCGTGCTTGTGTCATGCGTGCTTTGGTCAATGGCCTCGATCAGCGCATTGGTGGAAAAATCACGATTGCGCACGTCGATTCCAAGCGCCAAAGGTTTGTCCGGACCACCGGCATCCAAAAGGCGCGGCAACAGCGACAAGGGCAAGTTGTCAATAGCCTCATACCCCATGTCCTCCAACGCACGGATGGCCGTGCTGCGCCCGGCACCGGAAGGACCGGTCACCAAGACGGATCTCTGGCGCAGTGTCTGATCCGGTCGCTCGTCTGACATGTTGTACCTTTCCAAAGTGTTCCACGATTAATCTCACTCGCAGATGAACGCGGAACACTTCAAGCCAATCGTCCATGTCTTAGATATAGCAAGATCGCCGCGGGAAAATGGGGATATGCCAATTTTCCAACAACAGGCAGAGTGACATCAAGCAAACGTGTTGTGCGCAATGGCGGCAATCGCTCAGTTTCTATCGCGTCACAATCAACCACAAGGCTCACTGGTTGTGGACCTGCGGCAGAGGCGCGGAGGATACCAACACCGCGCGCTTCTATCTGGCCCAAGATTGAATTTGGCACAGTTGCCATGACCCCTCCATCCTGCACCCAGATTTGTGTCCGGTCATCGGCAACGAGATCAGCTCCATAGGCCAACAATTGCAACGCAAGGCTGGACTTTCCGCTGCCCGACGCGCCGCGGATCAAGACCGCCTGACCACCAGACGCAACCGTGGTGGCGTGCAGCAATGTCGAATTTCGTGGGGGTTGAGGCGACGGCATACCGGCCTCAGACCGGCAGGCCGACCACAAAACGAGCGCCCAGAGGATCAGAGGTGATATCGGAATCCGTAGGGCGAATATTCTCGGCCCAGATCACACCATCATGCGCCTCGACGATCTGCTTCGAAATCGAAAGGCCAAGCCCGGAATTGTTGCCGAAATCATTCTCAGCACGCTCTGAGTAAAACCTTTGAAAAATCTTGGTCAAAGCCTGCTCAGGAATGCCCGGACCAGTGTCTTCGACCACAACCACAACCCGGTTTTCCCGCTTGCGGGTCCAAACACGAATGGCATCACCTTCTTCGCAGAACGAGATCGCATTGCTGATCAGGTTAACAAACACCTGCGCCAGTCGCCCCTCAAGCCCAGTGACTTCGATCGGGTCAGGAGGGAAATCCGTAATAAATTCAATGCCTTTTTTATCGGCCTCTTCCCCAAGATAGCGCGCCAGATTGTCGAGCATGCCCACAAGATCAAAATACTCCTGATCTTCTTTGACCAACTCACTGTCCAGACGGGATGCGTTGGAAATGTCACTGACCAATCGGTCCAGACGCCGCACGTCATGTTCGATGACTTCCAGCAATTTCTCGCGCTGGTCGTCACGCTTGGCGACACGCATCGTACCTACAGCCGAGCGCAGACTGGCAAGCGGGTTCTTGATTTCATGCGCCACATCTGCAGCGAATTGTTCGTTGCCGTCGATCCGATTGTAAAGCGCGCCCACCATGCCACGCAGAGCGCCCGACAAACGACCAATTTCATCCGGGCGTGCGGTAAGGTCCGGGATGCGAATGCGTCCACCATCCTGGCCTTTGTTTCGGTTGCGCGCGCCGCCCACTTCGGCCGCCGCAGCCAATTCGGCCAGCGGGTTGGAAATCGTTGACGCCAAAATCAAACTCAGCGCAACCGACACCAGCGTTGCGACGATGAACATCTGCAAAACACGCTCACGCTCCACCTTGAGAAGTTTTTCGATCTCCCCGGACGCACTAGCGAGGGCGACCGCGCCCACAGCCCTGTCTCCCTGCATCACCGGGGTGGCAACAATATATACATTTGTGCCGTCAACCTTGCCCTGGATGGTTTGCGTGCCAGATTCAAGCGCCGGACCAACGATCACGCGAGCCTGGTCTTCAACCGTTTCAGGGGCATCTGGATTGAGCAGGAATGCAAAAGGCTTGGACACAAAACTCCAGGCGCTGTCGATGGCATCCGTGATAACGGTTGGTTGGTCGAGATCCGCAAGCCGGTTTGGACGGGGCATCGACCCTTCGATCGAGGCAACCAGGTTTTGCTGCGTGTCATAGACAAACACGTCCATGCCTTGCTGAATGTCCAGTTCGCCAAGCGTCAGAGGCGCGCTTGTCTCCCCTGTCGATGTCAGTGTGGATACACCTGACGCAGGCAATTTGGCCTCAAACACATCAGCAATCAGTTCAACATCGCCCAGCAAGTTGTCGGCGCGGGTTTGCGCCAAACCATCTCTGGACGAGTTCAGATAAAGTATGCCAGCCACCAACACATTCAACGCAATTAGGTTGAACGTGATGATCTTGCGCGTCAGCGACCCACCACTGCCGTTGCGAAGAAATCCGCGGCGCGCACGTCTGATGCGCACCTCTTCTTCAACGGTTTTTTCAGGCGCAACATAGTCATCGCCGAGGACGACGTCGTCATTGTCGCTGATCGAATGATCTCGCACTTGGTCGCCCCCGGTTAAAGGACTTACTCTTCGTTATACCGATACCCGATCCCGTAGAGTGTTTCGATCGCCGAAAACTCCGAGTCGACCATACGCAGCTTTTTCCGCAGGCGCTTGATGTGGCTGTCGATGGTTCGGTCATCCACATAAACCTGATCGTCATAGGCCACGTCCATCAGCTGATCGCGGCTTTTGACAAATCCGGGGCGCTGCGCGAGAGCCTGCAAGAGCAAGAATTCCGTGACAGTCAGAGAGACATCCTGACCTTTCCACGTCACGGCATGACGCAGCGGATCCATCCGCAAATCACCGCGCTCGATCACCTTGGTGTCTTCTGTATCGGCGACAATGTTGCCGTCCATCGCATCCTGACGACGTAGGAGTGCGCGAATGCGTTCCACCAAAAGACGTTGCGAGAAGGGCTTCTTAACATAATCGTCTGCGCCCATCCGCAGGCCAAGAACCTCGTCAATTTCGTCGTCTTTGGACGTCAAAAAGATCACAGGCATGGACGTCTTTTGACGCAAACGCTGCAACAGGTCCATGCCGTCCATACGCGGCATTTTGATATCCAGAACAGCCATATCAGGGAGCTTCTTGCTAAACGCGTCGAGCGCCTGCTGGCCGTCATTGTAAGTCTCCACCTCGAAGCCTTCAGCCTCAAGAGTCATAGACACCGACGTCAGAATATTTCTGTCATCGTCCACAAGGGCGATCTTAGACATATCGTTTCCTTATACTGCTCTCGTTCTTTTGTTTTTCGCAATAAGAGCCGTTTTGACCTTTAGAATCAATGCTAAACTGCGAATCAGTGTTTGGATTGCGGCCATTTGGCATCAAAATGTCTTATGAATGGCTAAATTGCCTCACTTTTTCGCAGGCATTCGCCCTCAAATAGGCAACAGTTCCAGTCAATTGGCAGCAAAGTTTCGCGCGCACCGTCGTGGTTGCGCTAACGCGCCAATTTGGTTGCGCTAACGACGCAATTGCGTCCTGTTCAATCCCAAAACTGCCATGTTATTACCGCGGCATTCATCGGCATTGCCAATCAAACCGGCGCGACAGAGCCGCGCAATAGTGTATTTCCCGGCCCCAGACTGAGGCCTTGCGACAACGTAGGAGCGCATAATGACAATAGGACGGGTGAACCCGAAATTCCGGCTTGAGGACCAGGGGATCGAGGGCTTGGGGGACGTCCACTACAACCTGATTGAGCCCGCCTTGATTGAGCTGGCCCTGCGCAATGGCGAAGGCCGCTTGGGTCGTGGTGGAACCTTCCTTGTTTCAACGGGCAAGTTCACCGGCCGGTCCCCCAAAGACAAGCATGTGGTCAAAACCGACAGCGTTGCCGACAGCATCTGGTGGGATAATAACGCAGCGATGGACCCTGCGGCGTTTGACCGGCTCTATGACGATATGATCGCACATATGAAGGGCCGTGATTACTATGTGCAGGATCTCGTCGGTGGCGCGGATCCATCGCATTCGATTAACATGCGGATGGTGACCGAGCTTGCCTGGCACGGTCTTTTCATCCGTCACATGCTGCGTCGTCCTGAGCGCGAGGCTTTGGACCGGTTCGTGGCAGATTTCACAGTGATCAACTGCCCCAGCTTCAAGGCTGACCCTGAAAAGCACGGCTGCCGCTCCGACACTGTCATTGCGATGAATTTTGACCGCAAGCTGATCCTGATCGGCAACACCGAATATGCCGGTGAAAACAAGAAATCGGTCTTCACTCTGCTGAATTATCTGCTGCCCGAAAAAGGCATCATGCCGATGCACTGCTCGGCCAATCATGCCAAGGGCAACCCGGTTGATACCGCCATCTTCTTTGGCCTCTCCGGCACAGGCAAGACAACCCTTTCTGCCGATCCAAACCGCACGCTGATCGGCGATGACGAGCACGGCTGGTCAGATCGCGGCACGTTCAATTTCGAAGGCGGCTGCTATGCCAAGACGATCAATCTTGATCCCGAGGCAGAACCCGAGATTTACGCCACAACCGAGAAATTCGGCACCGTGATCGAGAACATGGTCTATGACGAAGAGACGCTGGACCTAGACTTTGCCGATGACAGCCTGACAGCCAACATGCGCTGCGCTTATCCGATGCACTACATCTCAAACGCATCGGAAACCGCTCTTGGCGGGCATCCCAAGAACATCATCATGCTGACCTGTGATGCCTTTGGTGTGCTGCCTCCCATCGCGCGGCTGACCCCGGCTCAGGCGATGTATCACTTCCTCAGCGGCTTCACCGCCAAGGTGGCCGGAACCGAGCGGGGCCTGACCGAGCCGGAGCCGACATTCTCGACCTGCTTTGGCGCGCCCTTTATGCCGCGTCGTCCTGAGGTTTATGGCAACCTGCTGCGCGAGAAAATCGCCAAGCATGGCGCAACCTGCTGGCTGGTGAACACAGGCTGGACTGGTGGCGCTTATGGTACAGGCCAGCGGATGCCGATCAAGGCGACACGTGCCCTGCTGACCGCCGCTCTGGATGGCTCGCTGAGCAAGGTGGAGTTCCGCAAGGATCCCAACTTTGGCTTTGACGTTCCCGTGGACGTGCCGGGCGTGCCCGAGGTTCTGCTCGACCCGCGCCGCACATGGGGCGACACCGAAGGCTATGACGCGCAGGCCGAAAAGCTGGTGAAGATGTTTGCCGACAACTTTGAGCAATACCTGCCGCATATCGACGACGATGTGAAAGCGGCAGCGATCGGGTAACCTGAGCTCCAATAGAATATGCAGCACGAGCCCGCGCCTCCCAACGGAGCGCGGGCTTTTTCATGGTTTGAGGCGTATTCTGGCTAAAAAAGGTTAACGGCCTTTGTTTTCCAAGGATTACGACGTCGGTATCGTGTCGGTATCACGTCGGTATTGCGTCGGTGCGGGGTCAGTAAAGGGCGAAAGTTAACCGTGCGCACAGTGGGTTTGGCACTTACTAAGGATTTGGATCGATGGTTTGGGGCGTGTGATGCTCGGGACGTGCTGGGCAATCAGAACTGCTTAGAGAAAAGGCGGCAGAACAAAGAAACGGCAGCATGTCGACTATGCGGACGAAGCTGCCTTTCATGCAGCTACCAAAATTTCCAGAAAGGTTTTGTTTGAATGCCTTTATTCGTGGCTTTTTCCGGCGCCGCTTGAGGCGAGCCTCTGAAGGAATCTTCACCGAAGTATCCAGCAAAAGAACCGCCGTTTTTTAGAACTCCCAGGCAAGCATCTGGGCAGTTTGCCAAACTTTCTGCGTGCCTAACTGCAACCTTGAGATGGCGAGAATCTGGTTCAAATGGATCAGTTGAGATCAAGGCGATTACACCCGAATTCTCGAAAATCTGAATGCCTCCAAGATGCTTAACTACCGAAAAACTCGATGTCATTTCTTGTAACCAAGCTTGGCTATTCGGCGCCGAAACAGTCGCGCTGGCAAACGTCCGATACATGAAGTGTGAAGAGTGGATGAGCGCGAACTCAGACAAACTTCCTGCCACCAAACCTGCAGGAAGAAACGTCGTTTCCGACGCGTGGTAGTCTAGAATAAAACCAACAACTTCAGGATTGTGCTCATGCCAGTGTTCCCTTTCTATTGCCCAGATGAAATCTCCTTCGCACTGCCATAGGAACCCTATGGCGTCATGCCGTGGCACGTTTTCAAGTTTTGCATAATCTCGCAACGCGCCTGCTAGTTCAGAATCCTGAAGAGTCTGAACTAGCTTTGTCCATTCTCGTACTGAAACCGAATTTGTCGAGAAACCTGTCGGCAAGCTCGTTGAATTCGCAGGTATCGGGCAATCGTGCCAAAAGGAAAAATATTTCTGAATGGCAGCCCATTCTGAGGCAAGAGAACCATCCAAGCACTCAAAGCATGTATTGCCTGTCAACTGCATAACTCTCTCTAACTCAGTCAGAAATGTTCCTGCAATCTCAATTTCTGCATTCAGTCTTTGCAAAGATTGACCCAGCGTTAAGAGCAGGTCCGCTTTGGGCTCAAACCTGCCAATAAGCCTACTTCACCCCGGCAGCGACCCATCCAGCACGTAGCGCAATATCTCGACCACCTGCCCCGGCTCGCGCGCCACAGCCAAAGCTGCCGCGTCGACCTCTTTGAGCGCATGATCATGCTCGGGCGGTTGCAGGATGATGAGCGACTTGCCCAAGGCGCTGGCATAGCCTGCATCAAAGGCCGCGTTCCATTGTTTGTACTTGTCGCCAAAGCGCACCACGACCACGTCGGCATCGGCAATCCCCTTACGGGTGCGAATGGCGTTGACCATGGCCCCTTTGTGGTCGTGCCAGTACTTGTTTTCTTCCGCACCCAGGATGGCCACACCGCAATCGTCAGAGGCCGCGTGATCCGTAACGGGCGCGCTGAACACCACATCCAGCCCTTTAGCGCCTGCGATGATCTGCTCGCGCCAATCGGTGTGAATTTCACCTGACAAATAAACGTTCAGCATGGGCCGGTCTCCTCCGTTTTCTAGCGCTTAACCTGCGGCGGCGGCAAAGAAAAGCAAGTCAGGTCGAGTGGGCGACGACAAAATGATTTGGCGGGCGCACCGGGTAGTTGCCGGTCTCGACGATGCGAAAGCCCGCTGTGGTGATTTCCTGGTCCATATCATCACGGCTGAGAAATCGTACGAACGGGGCTTTGCCCAGCCATTGCATGATCGGAATAGCGCGTTTCAAAAGACCAAACTTAAACCCAAGGTCGCGCTCGCCAATGCAGGGGGTTTTGGAGATAAAGACACCGCCTGGTTTCAGCAGGTGTTGCACCCGCGCATAGACCTGGTGCGTGTCCGGCACCAAGTGCAGAAGATTGAGCGCGATCACCGCGTCAAAGCTGCCGGCCTCAAATACAGGATCAAAGACATCGGCCACGCGGAACTCCACATTGTCCGGCACAGTACGCAAATGCGCTTGCGCGATCATGCCTTCGGAAAAGTCTGTTGCAATATAGGTTTTGACATCAGCCGCCAACCGCTCGGCTGTCCCACCTGTGCCGCAGCCGAGTTCCAGCACGCGTGCGTCGGGGGGCAGATGTGCCCGAATACGGTTCAGGGTTTGCTCATAGGCTTCCATATCCGAGATCGGCCGGGCGGCGTATTTTTCAGCGAGTTTTGTCCAGAATTTGGAATCAGGGTGCATTGCATCTCTCCTTTGCCATGCCCTATAAATCCGCATGAATTCAGACTGAATTGGCGAAAATTGCAGGATTGTCATGCAAAAACGTATAGAAAAGCCGTTTGACTGGTCGCGGCTTCGGGCATTTCTGGCCACGGCGCAGACCGGATCGCTCTCTGCGGCGGCCCGGTCGCTTGGGTTGACCCAACCCACGCTTGGCCGTCAGGTCAGCGCCCTGGAAGAAGAGCTTGGCCTGACCCTGTTTGAGCGCAGTGGCCGTGCCTTGCAGTTAACTGACGCCGGACAGGACCTTTTGGCTGATGCAAAGGCCATGGGGGATGCGGCCAATCGTATTGCCCTTATTGCCGAAGGACGGGCACATTCCCTGGAGGGGGTGGTGCGTGTCACGGCCTCGGATATGAGCAGCACTTATGTCTTGCCCGATATCCTCGTGCGTTTGCGAAGCATGGCCCCGCGCCTGCGGGTAGACGTCATCGCCGCAAACGACATCCGCGATATTCTGGCGCGCGAGGCGGATATCGCCATCCGGCATGTGAGGCCAACCGAGCCGGACCTGATTGCCCGGCTGATCGCCGATGCGCCCGCGCATCTCTATGCGTCCAGAGACTATCTGAACGCACGCGGCACCCCTGTGAGCGCCGATTACCTGAGCACGCATGACTTTGTCAGTATGGGCGATGACGAGCGTCTTATCGCAGCGTTGCAAGAATGGGGCATCTCGATTGATGCGGCCCAGTTCACCACAAGTTCAGCCAATGGCAGCACCGCCTGGGCGCTGGCACGCAAGGGGTTCGGAATTGTCCCGATGTCAGATGATATCGCTCGCGATTTTCCCGACATGGTGCGCCTGCTGGAGGGGGCGGCAGACATCACCTTTCCGGTTTGGTTGGTGACGCATCGCGATTTGCACACCAGCCGGAGGATCCGGCTGGTGTTTGATTTGTTGGCCGACATGCTGAAAGAGCGCATGGTCTAAACCGTGTCAATTCGACCATCCCTTTGGTCGAAATCCATCTGCCAAAAGAGCGGCGCATCTTTCGGCAGGGTCTTGGTCAGTTTCTTGGGCAGATGCCGCAAGAAACCCGGACGCACACGGGTCGGTGCGAAACAGAAGGATCGCGGTAAGCTGGTGTAAAGCGACCGAGGTGGCGCAACGCCATGGATGCGTTTGAGGAGTTTTCCCGGCGTTGGCTGATGCATCCACACCCGTTCTACCCCAAGCCCATCGCGCAACAGCATGAGCGCCGCCAGAAGCATCGCGCGGCTCCAGATCTTGCCGTAACGATCCACAAGCCCGCTTTCATACCGCTCCATCTGCGCTAGCGCGCGGCTGCGCGGGGCATTGTCGCGCAAGGCCGCAACCTCATCACCTGCGTTGCGCAACCAATCGGTTTGTACCTCCTCGACCAGCGCCTCACGCGCCTCAAGGTCAATATCCAGACGTGCCCAGGCCAGCGTCGGTCGGCCTGAGGTGCGGATGGGATGTCCATCCCATTCAAAATCCTTGCGCGCGCCCTCTTGCAGATAGCGCCCCATCAGAGCTGCATGATCACTGGGAAAGCCCATTTGAACCACCAGGTTGGCGTTCTGGCGCGTGGTCTGGTCATACCAACGCCGCCTGTCGCCCCAGATATCGAAGCTCAGACAAAAATCGTGCCAGGTCTCGCCAAACACCGCCTCAACCCCGGCCGTAGCGACGGGGCCGAGTGTGACGCGCCCCATGGTCTGGTCGGCATAAGCCACCGCCAGCACATCATCGCGGTGCAGCACACCACCACACCGCGCGACCAACGCACGCAACGCGGGCCGGTCCAAAAGCTTGCCAAACGGGGTTTTGCGCAATGCGCCGACGCGCGCAGTCTCCGGCATGCACGCCGCCAGAACCCACGCGCTTTCGCGGTCGGCAAAATAGGGAAAAATCATTTCTTTGGGCAAACGCTGCCCAATCAGTTTCACGTCTTGAGGGGTCATGGACCATCTCCACAAGCGTTAACAACGCGCCTGTTGAAGCGTCCACAGGCAACTTACATCCGTCCTCCGACGGCTCCGATGGGGGTTTGTTGAACAAGCATTTCATTGTCCTCATTCGGGTTCAGTTGCGTAACACCGTGATTAGAAAAGGGCCTGATTCGCCTCAAGCCCTTTTGAGAGTCAGAGATCGGGCCTGTGACCCAAAGGGCACGTCACCCTCTGAGCACCCCGCCCGTGGCCTTCACCACTTTCTCGACAATCTTGGCAGAAACCGCCTCGATATCGGCGTCTTTCAACGTCGTCTCAGACGGTTGCAGGCGCACGGTGATGGCCAGGCTCTTCTTGCCGTCGCCAAGACTGCCACCAATGAACTCATCAAAGACACGCACATCCTCGATCAGGGCCTTGTCCGCTCCGGCGGCGGCGTTGACCAGCGTCAACGCCTCAACATCCGTGTCCACGACGAAGGCAAAGTCACGTTCCACCGCTTGCAGGTCGCTGATTTGCATCGCCCCACGGCTTGCGCCTGCATTGCGCGGCATGGGAATTTCCTGTGGCCAGAGGGTGAAACCCACAGCCGGGCCTTTGACATCCATCTCGCGCAGCACTTTGGGGTGCAACTCGCCAAAGACACCCAAGGCCTTCTTTGGCCCAAGGCAGATCATGCCGTGCCGACCCGGATGCCACCATTCACGCGCGCCACGCAGGATTTGCACCTTGGCAGGTGCACCCAGCGCAGACAGCACGGCTTCGGCATCTGCCTTCGCATCATAAAGGTCAACAGGACGGGACGCGCCGTGCACATCTTTGGGTCCAGTTCGACCGACAAGAAGACCACAGACCTGCAAATGCTGTTCTTCAGGCTCTCCACCATGGAACGCATGACCCACTTCAAAAAGCGCCAGATCCATTGCACCGCGCGCCTGATTGCGCGCCGCTGCCTGCAACAGGCCGGGAAGGAGCGCCGGGCGCATATGGCTCATCTCGGAACTGATTGGATTGGCGAGCATAGTGGCATCAGAGCCGCCGCCAAAGAGCGTCGCGCTGGCCTGATCAATAAAGCTGTACGTGACGCATTCATTGTAACCCAGAGCCGCCGCCGTGCGACGCGCGGTGCGCTCTCGCTTTTGCGCAGGGCTTAGAATGGCTTTCGGCACGCCAGCCTGCGCGCGCGACATCGGCTTACCCTCCAGCTTGGTCAGCGAGGCAATGCGCGCCACTTCTTCCACAAGATCCGCTTCACCCAGAATATCAGGCCGCCAGCTGGGCACATGCGCCATATTACCTTCCAGCTTGAAGCCAAGGCGTGTGAGCGTCTGACGCTGTTCCGCTTCGGGGATGTCCATACCTACGAGCGACTGGACCCGCGCCGCATCAAGCCGATAGGCCCGGCTGACATCCGGTATGTCACCGGCCACAACGACATTCGACGGCTCACCGCCACAGAGATCAAGGATCATCTGCGTGGCAAGCTCGTGGCCTTCCATGTTGAACGCAGGATCAATGCCGCGCTCATTGCGATAGCGCGCATCGGAATTGATCTTGAGTGCACGGCCGGTATGGGCGATCTGGATATGGTCCCATACGGCGGCTTCGAGAAACACATTGGTGGTCTCTTCGGTACAGCCCGTCTCCAGACCGCCCATGATGCCGCCGATGCTTTCAATGCCGTCGTCATCGGAAATCACCACTTGCCCCGCGCTGAACGTGTATTCTTTTTCGTCCAGCCCAACGAGCGTCTCACCGCCTTCGGCGCGGTGCACCCGCAGGTTGCCTTTGACCTTGTCCGCATCAAAGACATGCAAGGGGCGGTTGCGGTCATAGGTGAAGAAGTTGGTGATATCGACCAGCGCCGAGATGGGGCGTAGTCCAATGGTGCGCAAGCGGTCCTGAAGCCACTGGGGGCTGGGGACGTTTTTCACGTTGCGAATGAGACGACCGGCAAAGACAAAACAGCCGTTTTCGCACGTATCCTCATCAATCGTCACGGTGATCGGGCATGGGAATTGCCCCTCAACCTTGGCGGATGGGGCCTCGTTCATTGTGCCCAAACCACGGGCCGCCAAATCAAGCGCAATCCCCCGCACACCCAAGGCATCGGGGCGGTTCGGCGTGATGGCAATGTCGATGACAGGGTCAACCTTGACCGGATCGTTGTCCGCCAGCCAGTCAATGAACCGTTCACCGATCTCGCCAGACGGCAGCTCGATGATGCCATCATGCTCCTCCGAAAGCTCCATCTCGCGCTCTGAGCACATCATGCCAAAGCTCTCGATGCCACGAATCTTGCCCACGCCGATGGTGGTATCAATGCCCGGCACATAGACCCCCGGCTTGGCAATCACCACGGTGATACCCTCGCGCGCATTGGGCGCACCGCAGATGATCTGTGTCTCGCCCTCGTCGGTCATCACCTGACACACACGCAGGCGATCCGCATCCGGGTGTTGCTCGGCTTTCAGCACCTTGCCGATGGTAAACTCGCTCAACCGCTCGCCCGGATTGATGATCTCTTCAACCTCCAGCCCAAGATCGGTCAGCGCGTCGGCAATCTCTGCCACGCTCGCATCGGTCTCAAGATGGTCTTTCAGCCAAGACAGGGTGAACTTCATCGGCTCTTATCCACAAATTTCAGTCACGTCCCGCGCGCTTTACCGGAATAGCGCTGCGCATAAAAGAGGGCTGTGGGTCTCAAGCTTCTTTCTTGTCAAAAATACCCATTTTCAAACGCCCATTAGCCCGCGCCGCACAAGGTTCAATCCGCCAATGACGAGCACGGCCAGTGTCAGCTTGCGAAAAAGGGCCTGATCAATCCGGTCCTGAATGGAAAACCCGATCCAAAGACCGAGAAGCGCCGGCGGAATGAGCATCAGCGAAAAAGGCACCGTTTGGGCGTTCAACACGCCGGAAAAAAGGTGCGCCATCACCAATAGCACCGCGCCGACACCGTATATTACGCCCTGCACGCGCATCTGTTCGGTCTTTTCGGTGTTCATCGCCGTCAGCATGATCGCCGTTGGCGGCCCCCAGACACCGGAAATACCACCAAAGAACCCTGCGACGGCCCCAATACCCGCCTCGATCCGTTTGCCGGGATTGGGTGGCAGCGCCAGTGGGCGGCCCATGAGCGCGAAAGCGGAATAGATCACCACCGGCACGCCGATAATCAGGAGCATCGCCGCCTCGGGGATCACAGGGACAAGCTGGGCTGAGCCGAGCATGAAAAACACCCCTGCCAGAAGAAAAACCCGGAACTTCCACACAGACCCCAAGGCCGCGACCACGCCGTTGCGCAGGGCCTGCCATCCGTTGGACACCAGTGTTGGCAGGATCAGGGCGGCCAGCGCTATTTCAGGTGAAATGAAGGTGCTAAGCCCTGAGATCACCACCATCGGCATGGCAAAACCCACCACGCCTTTCACAATGCCGCCCAAAACGGCAATGCAAAAGGCAAAGACAAGCAGGAACGCCCAATCCGGGCCAAGCAAAATCTCCATAGGCCGTTGGTATCACTTTTCCCAGCCTCCGCACGGGTTAGTTTCATGATATTATACGTCGACTCGGGCCCGGCGGACCCCATAGCCGCGACAGGTTGGCGCAATATTAAACCATTTGCTGTGCCGCATAAGCAAAATAGTTGCGCTGCACCTGCGAAATAGCTAGGACAGTCCGACCGAGTACAGGGAGTGTGATTCATGGCGCATGATGGACAAGACGTAATGGCATCCAAAGCAATACTCATTGACGATCTTCTGACTTTGACCGGTGCCGCCGTCGCTCCGGCAGAGGCCATTTTGGAAAAGGCCAAGTCGGCTCTGAAGGCGCTTGTTGCGGTCGATGGCCGTGTCTCATCCCACGCCGTTGAAGAAAATCAGACCGCGACTCACGGGCTTGCCTGGCTGGCCACCTATGTCGAGTCGCTACGCCAAATGCAAAACTGGGCTACACGACTGCAGGCCGATGGCAAGTTTGGCGAAGTTGAGCAGTTGATCCACCAGATCGCCTTTGGCGAATATCTCTGGCAGATCTACGGCGGCATCCCGATGAACCAGGGCGAGGTGCTGCGCCTTCAGGACATTGGCCTGAGCCAGGAAGACATGGGCGTGCTGATGACGCCTGAGGTCATGACGCTCACGCAGACCGCCAACACACAGGCCGCGCGCATCCGTCTCGTGGAACTGATGCAGGAGCGTGCGGCTGAGATCACTGTTGGCACATCCGGGCTTGAGGAAGAGCTGGAGATGATCCGCGAACAGTTCCGGCGATACGCGGTCGAAAACGTCATCCCGCATGCCCATGAATGGCACCTCAGGGACGAGTTGATCCCCATGGAGGTGATCAACGAACTGGCCGAAATGGGTGTCTTTGGCCTCACTATCCCCGAAGAATTTGGTGGCTTTGGCCTCTCCAAAGCGTCCATGTGCGTTGTCTCCGAAGAACTCAGCCGTGGCTATATCGGCGTGGGGTCGCTTGGTACGCGCTCCGAGATTGCCGCCGAGCTGATCATCGCGGGCGGCACCGATGAGCAAAAGCAAAAATGGCTACCGCGTCTGGCCTCGGGTGAAACCTTGCCGACGGCTGTTTTCACCGAACCCAACACAGGCTCCGACCTTGGATCACTCAAGACCCGTGCCAAACAGGACGACAATGGTGATTGGATTCTGAATGGTAACAAGACCTGGATCACCCACGCAGCGCGCACCCATGTGATGACCGTGCTGGCGCGCACTGTTCCAGGCACAGAGGACTACAAGGGCCTCAGCATGTTCCTGGCCGAAAAGACCCCTGGCACCGATGACGCGCCCTGGCAAGACCCGGGCATCTCAGGCGGCGAGATCGAGGTTCTGGGTTATCGCGGCATGAAGGAATACACACTGAACTTTGACGATTTCAAAGTGAAGGGTGAGAATCTTTTGGGCGGCGAAGAGGGCAAAGGCTTCAAGCAGCTCATGGAGACGTTTGAAAGTGCGCGTATCCAGACCGCCGCGCGCGCGATTGGTGTCGCCGCCTCCGCGCTTGATCTGGGCATGCAATATGCTCAGGATCGCAAGCAGTTCGGCAAATCCTTGATTGAGTTCCCCCGTGTGGCCAACAAGCTGGCGATGATGGCGGTTGAGATCATGATCGCACGTCAGCTGACCTATTTCTCCGCCTTTGAGAAGGACGAAGGTAGACGCTGTGACGTCGAGGCCGGCATGGCCAAACTTCTGGGCGCGCGAGTTGCCTGGGCTGCGGCGGACAATGCCCTGCAGATCCATGGCGGCAACGGTTTTGCACTTGAGTACGCCATCAGCCGCGTGCTGTGTGATGCGCGTATTCTGAACATCTTTGAAGGCGCAGCCGAAATTCAGGCACAGGTGATTGCACGCCGGATTTTGGGGTAGGTCTCAGTCGAACCAGACCAGTCGGCACGTGCCGTAGGTGCGACGATCAGGAAATCCCATGTTCAGTCGCTGCTGACATTTCTCAAGCGCGACTGTCACCGCGCTCTTCTTGGTGTCCTGACCCCAGGACATCCCCCAAACGCCTGTTTCTGACAAGGCAATCGCCTTGGTTGACGGACGGCTTTGATAGTCATTCAGCGCAAGTGCGGACGTTTTTGACAAAGGCAGGTCGTCAAGCTTGAGCGGGTCCGCCGGAGCAATCCGCGTGATAACACGACATCCTGCGTCATACTCTTCACACCACGACAAAGCCGCTGCATCGGCCATGTCTTGCGTGGAATGATTGTCGGACCAACCATGGCCGCCTGCCTCGCCCATGGCGAAGGCCGCGTAGTAGTCAGCGTTCTCGACAAGGCTCTCATAGTCTTCCGCAGCGCTGCCCAAAACCGGCGCGTCCCCGGTCACGCTGATGACCGGCTCAGACAAGTAGGGAACAAGCCGTTCTGGCCCTCCACCAAACAGGCGGAAAGAGACGATAATTGCACACACGGCCACGCCAAGTAGCGCGGCTTTGAGGTGCTTGCTTTGGTTTTCCCTGCTCATGCCCCAAGGGTTTGCCACCGATTTGTGTCAAATGATGGAAACCAATTTGGCTTTCCCATGAAGGTATTGGGGCCTCAAAAGGCGCTTCCAGAAGCGAGTGACTTCAGCGTTTTATATAACAAAACCAGCAAAGTGAGCGTCAGGATGACCAACAAAACCAAGCCCAGCCAAAGGTGGAACATTGACCCAGATAGCGTCGAAAACCGCAAGGATGCCGTCGTCGCGGCAGCCAAGGGGAAGCTGAGCGCCCAGAAGGACAGCGAAAACGGCAACCGGAGGATGGTTGGGAGCTGCACCATCACGACAATTAAGAAAAACAGCGCAGAATTCATCAGGATGCGCGCCATAGGATCAAGCCCTGGGTTCAGACTGGTCCAGCCCAGAAATCCAATGGCGGGTGGGGCAATCAGGATCACCAACGTCGGCTGAAGCCGTTCCGGCAGAGGGTCGTGAAACACCAGCCGGTTGATCACCATGGCCAGCAGCACGATCCAGAAGAGCAGTCCGATGGAGAGGAAAAACCAGCTGATTTCGATGTAACCAAGCTGTGCCCCAGCCAGAGGTGCTATGACATTGCCAACCGCAGGAACGAACCAGGCCGGGGTTAGATGGCCATGTACAAAGGCGCGCGAACCGATCCAGCTTGAGATGACAGCCAAGGTCAAAACAAGCTGAAGCGCAGCCCCTGTGATCCATATCCCGCGCGAGATTGGTTCTGACCAAGGTAGAGCCACAGCCGCGAGCAGCAGAAGGGAAATAGAGATCGCCGGGAAAAATGCCAGACTGACGGGGTGGTTCCACTCGGCCTTGACCGCGCTAGTATGACGTATGGTTTTCAGAGTGTAACCCACAGTCACCAAACCAAAGATAGCGACCGTGATCAGCGCACTGAACGTAGACATCCCATGAGCCAAATCAAGAACTCGTTCCCCTTCGGCCAACGCAAGGGTCATCCCGCTCATCCCCATTACGGTCGTAAAAAGCGTTACCGGGAAGCGCGCCAGCCAGGGAGAGGTGTCTCCAACCATCATACGCTCCTAATGCAGCCATCTCAGCAGGAACAGGGTTATCCCCGGAAAAGCCACCAAAATGGCAACCCGAACCACATCGGATCCAACGAAGTAAAGCACCGCGCGATAGGTCTCGGACATCCTTGTGCGCGGGTCCATGGCGTTGATTACAAAGAGATTCATCCCCACAGGCGGTGTGATCAGGCCAACTTCGACCACGATCAGAACCAGAATGCCGAACCAGATCGCCACTTCTTCGGCCTCGATGCGGTTGGCGCGGCCTTGGGTGATGTTGATATCCAGCGCGCGCATCATGTCGCGCGTGAACTCCTGTCCTGACGCGATAGCGGTCTCTATGGACCCGAGCATTTCGGCGGTCATGCCCTTGGGAATTCCACTGGCGAGCACCTCGCGTGCGGCATCGGCTTGGAGTGCAGCGAGGGAGACGAAGTCGAAATCAAGTTGGCTGATGATGGGAAAGAAGATCGGGATCGTCAGCAGGATCATCGACAGGCTGTCCATCAGACAGCCAAAGACGAGGTAAAGCAGAAGGATGCAGATCAAGACCGACCATGGGCTGAGACCCAGGCCGATGACCCACTCCGACAAGGCCTGGGGCGCTTGGCTCAGTGCGAGAAACCCGTTGTAAAACGCGGCACCCAGAATGATGAAAAAGATCATCGCAGTATTGCGCGCGGTGGCGTGGAAGGCCCCTTCCAAAGCTTTCCAGCCCATTCCACCTTTGACCAACGCAATCAGCCCGGTGCCCGCCGCTCCGACGGCTGCCCCAGCCGTAGGTGTGAACCAGCCAAGATAGATGCCCCCCACCACAAGCGAGAAAACCGCCAGAACCGGCCAGACGTCAATCAGCGCACGCACTCTTTCACGCATAGGTACGGGATCACGCGCGCCCGCTGCCTCGGGGTGAAGACGAGCATAGATGTTTATCGTGATCATGTACCCAATCGCCGCCAAAACCCCGGGCACAAAGGCCGCGAGGAACAGTTTGGCGATGTTCTGATCAGTGAGGATTGCGTAGATGACCAGCACGACAGATGGCGGTATGAGAATACCCAGTGTCCCGCCCGCAGCCAGCGTCGCGGTCGAAAAGCCCCCGGAATAGCCATAGCGCTTCAACTCCGGGAGCGCGACCTGGCTCATGGTAGCCGCAGTTGCCAGAGACGAGCCACAGATTGCGCCAAACCCTGCACAGGCCCCAACTGAGGCCATGGCCACCCCGCCTTTGCGATGGCCGAGCCACGACTCTGCCGCTTTGAAGAGCGCGGTGGACATGCCGCCCAATGTCGCGAAATGGCCCATGAGCAGAAACATCGGAACAATTGACAAAGAGTAGTTGGAAAAGGTCGAATAGGTTTCATGCTTGAGCCGTGCGAGCGCCACGGTCCAACCATCGGTGATGGCAAAAAGACCACCCAGCGCCACTAGGAACATCGCCAACCCGATGGGCACCCGCAGGAAGATCAACCCCATCAAAACCGGAAATGAGGCAATGCCAATCTCTAGGTTACTCACCCGTCCATCCCCTGACGGCTGGGCAGGATCACGCGCCCGCTGGTCGCCTCAAAAATCCGGGCACCCGCGACGTAGACACCAACCAGCGCCGCAATCCCGGATGCTGCAAGGCTGGCCCCATAGCTCCACCAGATCGGGAATTGCAGGTCATAGGTCGTCTCGTTGTACTGCATCTTCTCTTGCAGCCCGGCAAAGAGCCGCAATGCAACCAGGATCAAAACTGCCGCAAAGATCATGTCGATCAGCACCTGCAAGGCGCGGTTAAAGCGCAACGGCAGCCTTGAGCTGAATATGTCAACAGATGCGTGGCTCCCTGAAATCTGGCAGAGCGGCAGGAAACAGAAGATTACGAAGGCCATGCCAACCTCGACCATCTCGGTGTCTCCAAAGAGCGGTCCGATGCCGAGGTCCAGCATGCTTTGCGCAAATCCGGGGAACACGCCCTCGGCGAAGGCGCTGTGAAAGAAGCTGTTTCCAATACCTCCGAGAACCGACACGCAGGTGATCAGGATCAAACCGGTTAGAACCAGCCCGCCCAAAACCGCCATACCGCGTGCCAGTGTCAGAACCAATCGCGGCATGCCTTGCCCCCTGAAAGTACCGCGCCGCACCTTTGGCAGCGCGGTTCACATTGCTTATTCGCTGTTCTTCGCGATCAACCCTCGGGCCTGATCGACCAGCGCCTGTCCGTCAAAGCCCTTGTCGTTCATCTCGGCGATCCATTTCGCTTCAACATCACTGGCGGCCTCTTTCCATTCGGCCACCTGTTCAGGCGTCAGATCGATGATGTTGTTGCCGCGCTCTTCGGCCAGCTCACGTGCGGGGCCATCAGACTCTTGCATGATCTTACCGGCAAGAGCTGAGAAATCCGCGCCTGACTGGCTGTCGATAGCCGCTTTCAGGTCGTCCGGCAGGCTTTCGTATTTTTCCTTGTTCATCGCGAAGATAAAGGCCGCCGTATAGAGTGACTCATCCCCAAATGTTGTATGGTTTTCAACCAGCTCAGGAACTTTTAGCGCCGCGGTCACTTCCCAGGGGATGACACCTGCGTCGATCACGCCTTTTGACAGGGCCTCTGGCATCGCGGGCACGGGCATGCCCTTGGGTGTTGCACCCAATTCACCAAGCATTCCGGTGATGATCCGGGTTGGGCCGCGCACCGTCATGCCGTTGAGATCGCTAATCTCATCCACAGGATCAGCCGAGTGGATCACACCCGGGCCATGCACCCAAACGCCAAGGATTTTGAGATCCTTGAAATCCTTGTCCATCATGTTGGCTTCGGCAAATTCCCAATAGGCGCGCGACGTATCTTCGGCATTGGTCATCATGAACGGCAGTTCAAAGACTTCGGCCTGCGGAAAGCGGCCCGGTGTATATCCGGCAACCACCCAGATGATATCCGCCACGCCATCCTGAACCTGGCTGACCAGTTCCGGCGGCTTGCCGCCAAGCTGCATCGAAGGAAAATGATCGATCTTGATCTTGCCGCCTGACGCCTCTTCGACGCGCTCGGCCCAAGGCTCCAGAATGAGCTTGGGCACATTGGCCTGTGGCGGTAAGAATTGGTGCATTTTGAGCGTCACATCTGCCGCCCAGGCCCCTGTGGCCATCATCCCAGCGATGGCAAAACTGGCCGTCAGCTTGAGCATTTTCATGAAATCATCCTCCCAAAATTCGGATCGTCCCTCTGGTCAATCCGCCAGATCGCACGAAACGATGACATTATTGTTCCGTCATTTGCAACCATCAAGCCGCGTGTCACTCCGAAAACGAAACCTCAACCTCTGTCAGGCCTTCGACCCCACCTTTCAGGTGGCTGCCGGGTCCAACCGGCCCAACACCTGCAGGAGTCCCAGTCATAATGACATCGCCTGGCATCAGACGGTAGAACCGCGACAGATGCGCTATGATTTCCGGCACGGACCAGACCATGTCACTGAGCGTTGCATCTTGCACGCGGCGGCCATTGTGATCGAGCCAAATCTGCTGATTATTGACGTCACCGAACTGCGCCTTTGGCGTCAGCGCGCCCAGAATCGCCGCGTTTTCAAAATCCTTGCCAAGATCCCAAGGGCGTCGCTTTTCCTTGGCCTGCGCCTGCAGGTCGCGGCGCGTGAGATCAATACCACAGCCATATCCAAAAACAGCTTCCATCGCATGATCCGCGGACACCTTCGATGCCGGGCGGTCAAGCGCCACGACAAATTCCATTTCGTAGTGACAATTCTGCGTTTCTGACGGCATCGGTATCTTGGAGCCGCCGGCACAATAAGCCTGCGCGGACTTGTTGAAGTACCATGGCGCTTCGCGGTCCACTTCATTGCCCATCTCGGCGGCATGCGCTGCGTAATTGCGCCCTACGCAAAAGATTCGCCGAATAGGGAAAAGCCTATCATCGCCCTCAATCGGCAGCATCGGGTTTTGTGGCGGTTCAAACAGCGGTTTCCAAGACATGCGCGGGGCTCCTTTTTCACTATGACGTATGCGCAGGTCTGCCACGTTGCTGCAACGGGCAAAATGGGCGGGTCTTGTACTCTACAGATCAGCCATGGCATGTGAGTAGCAGCGCCGCTGGCCCATTTCGGGCAAGTGGTCAAAAACAAAGGCGAGCACGGTCGGCATGGGTTTTCGACGGTACGGTATCTATTTTACCCCCACCCCCGGCCCGTTTGCAGAGTTCGGGGCGGCCTGGCTGGGCTGGGACATAAATGCAGGACGCGTGCCGCCGCCCCCAGACATCCCCGAACTTACAAGTATCCGCCAAGAGATCACTCAAACACCTGGCAAATACGGTTTGCACGCGACGATCAAACCGCCATTTCGCTTGGCCGACGGGCAGACCGAAGCGGCATTATGCGACGCGTTTGAAACATTGTGCGCACAGATTGCACCTGTAACACTCGATCATCTCACACTCGCGCGTTTGGGACGGTTCCTGGCGCTGGTGCCCGAAGGAGACACGTCAGACCTTTGCAGCCTTGCGGCACACACTGTTCGAGAGCTCGACGTGTTTCGCGCTCCCCTTACGGATAAGGAGCTTGCCAGGCGGCGGGCACGCTCACTAAGCCCAGAGCAAGATGCGAATTTGATCCGCTGGGGTTATCCCTATGTGATGAATACCTTCCGATTTCACATCACATTGACCGGAAAAATCCCAAAAAAGCAGGCGGATTGGGTTCAAACCATCCTTGAATCGCACCTTATGCCACATGTTCCGAGCCCCTATGACATCGACGCTTTCAGTTTGGTTGGCGAGAGTTCAAATGGTCGATTTCATATTCTCCGCAGATGCAAATTGAAGGGGAAGTGTGTTTAAAATCAATGCACTAAAAGCTTGCCGCAAAATAATTCCACCAACATTCTATACACTTGATGCAATGAGATGCTTCGGCGCATGACACCAGTGACAGGTCGCCAATGGCAACAAACGCGCCATTTTGGTCATTTTCTCGCCCTTTTCCTTAACTAGGCAGCCTGATGCGAATTTAAGGAATGGAGGGAAACATTCATGGATACGATCGTAACAGTCGTTGTTGTGTTGATGGTTTTGTTTGGCGCGGCCCTGATGGGCAAAATGCTCAAGGACATCTTCCCGGGTGCCATGTTTGGCGCATCCAAAAAACGCGACACACCGGAAACCCCTGCCGAATAACGCGTTTAACAGAACGTGCAGGTCTGCGCCTGACTGTTCCAGAAACGTTAAGCTTTTGCTGTTAGAGCATAATCAGCTCTTCCACGCCGAAGAATGACCACTGAACTGTCACAAGTTTTTCATAACTTGTTCATTGCGATGTCGTGTTCTTCGGTCATTGGTGAAGCTGAAAAAGTCCCCAGCTTTTTTGAAGTCATTTCAGCACCTAAGTGAGCGGCTCTTCGGGGCCGCTCGTTTTACTTTATCGCGTAGGCAGTGTTTCACGGGACATAGGGTGCGCGGGCGTGACCAATTGACCTCTTTGGTGCGTTGATCTTGTATTGGCACATACGCAAAAGTATGTCGGACACATGGCACGCTCCTCTTCACGTCTGGGACCTGGTGATTGGCTCAAAGCCGGTGCAAAAGCGCTGGCCGTTGCAGGCCCTGATGCGCTGAAGGCAGAACCGCTTGCCGTCCGTTTGAAAGTGTCTAAAGGCTCTTTCTATTGGCATTTTCGCGATGTCCCGGCCTTTCAGAAATCGCTTTTGCAGGAGTGGGAAGTCAACGCTCTGACACAGAGCGAAACAGTCCGTGATACCGACGAAGCACCCGTCGCCAAACTCCGATCTTTGGCGCAGGCATTTGCCACTCTCGACAAGCTGGAGATGGCCGTTCGAAGCTGGGCGCAAGCGCATAAAGGTGCACGCAGGTCGGTGGATCGCGTGGACACCGTCCGGTTGAGCTTTTTGCAGGACACATTGACGGACATCGGCATCGCCAACCCCGAAATGTCGCGTATCATCTATGCCGCAGCCATTGGCATGAATGACATCGGAAAACACGGGCCAAGCGACAATGCGGATGCCATCGGGTCATTGGTCGACCTTGTGCTTGCGCTGCGGTAGCCATGCGATTTGCGTTCACCTTCCCTTTGATGATTGCGTTGTTTCAGTGCGGTGGAGATGAAACCCTGTCAGGTTACGGTGCGGCCGATGCGGCGTGGAAGCTTATCGAAATCGACGGCACAGATTTTGTCGCGGAGACAGTGATACAATTTCCTGAAGAAGGAAAAATCACCGGCGAAGGCCCCTGCAACCAGTTTTTCGGCTCACAAGCCGAACCTTACCCCTGGTTCAAAACCGAGAATATCGCCAGCACACGGCGGGCGTGCCCTGACTTAGAGGCCGAAACGTGGATGTTGCAGAGCCTGGACAAGATGACTTTGGCCGAAGTGTCCGCCAACACACTCATTCTGAGCAACGATGCAGGCGGACAAATGGTGTTTGAGGCGGTTCGTTAACCCGCGTTCATTTGTGCCGCATAGCGCGAAACAAATCGTCCCCGCGCCTCCGGCAAAGGCTTGTTCCCGATTTCCGGCGCCAAAGCGTTCGACAAAAAATACCCCGTCACGTCTAGTGCCTGAATAATCTCGGCATCGTCCGACGGGTTTGCCCCCAAAAGACACGGCGGCAAGGGAAGTAAACGGTCCGCCCATTCTCCTGCTCCGTCGCGTGACACAGCCCGCCCGGTTTTTGGCGAAATATAAACCAGATCCCGATCAGACCCGCCCAAAACTGTACACTCGCTGAGGTCCAGACCAAAGCCCATGTCGTCGAGCAATGCCAATTCCCATTGCAGATAGGCCAGCGGCCAGACCTCAGGTTGCCCCAGCAAGTCCAAAAGCTGTTCTGATTTGCGATACAAAGGCGCATGCGCTTCACGTTCCGGCAGGCAAAAGAGCAAGAGCGCCGTGACCGCGTTGAGCCCGGCGAGCGACAACCGATCACCCATCACCAATGCCGCGCGCGAGCGCACCAATTCGGCCTGATAGGTGCCAATGTGATCTTCCAGTCGCGCGCGCCAACTGACGTCCAGCTGAGCACCCGGCTGTAAGACAGGCGCCATCTTGCGTGACGCTCCGCCACGAACCACACCCGCGTGACGGCCTTGGTTTGGGGTGAATACGTCAATGATGGCGCTGCTTTCGCCATGCCGTCGACTGCTTAGCAAGATGCCTTGGTCGCGCCACTCCATGAAGACTAGTCCGCCAGTCCAGGTTCTTCGAGTAGGTGGCGGCCTTCGCGATCCTCGACCTCCAGAACCCAAAGATCAGGATCGAACCCCTTTTGGCGTGCGATCACCTCATCAACCTCGCTCTCGGCCCCTTCCGACAGCACATCCCAGCGGCGCGCCCCGCTCATTAGGTCAAACCCACGTTGAAATGCCTTGGCCTGACCATCAAGCGTATTGAGCTTCACGATCACAGCCCCCGCTGTGTCATCCCCGTGTTTGACGACGAATGCAGGTATCTCCAGCAGTTTCAGCCTCTGCAAATACGCATGCACCCAGAACTCTGCTGTCAAGCGGCTCACGCGTTGCCGTCCTTGAAATCAAGCCCCATTTCGGTATAGCGCTCGGCCTCGTCAAGCCAGCCGGGGCGCACTTTGACCTGGGTGAACAGATGCACGCGGCGGCCTAGAAACTCTTCCAGTTCGACGCGCGCCGCCTGGCTGACCGCCTTGATCGTCTCGCCTTTTTTACCCAGAACGATACCTTTGTGACCATCCCGTGTGACATAGATGATTTGTTCAATCTTGGCCGAGCCATCCTTGCGTTCTTCCCAGGCTTCGGTCTCGACGGTGAGCTGATAGGGCAATTCCTGATGCAGGCGCAGGGTGAGCTTTTCACGCGTGACCTCAGCCGCAATCATGCGCATGGGGAGATCGGCGATCTGATCCTCGGGATAAAGCCAAGGGCCCTCGGGCAACTCCGCGGCGAGCCACAGGCGCAGGTCGGCAACACCATGTCCCTTTTCGGCAGAGATCATGAAAGTTTCTGCAAAGCTGAACCGCTCGTTAAGGTCTTGGGCCAGTCCCAAAAGTACTTCGGATTTCACCTTGTCAATCTTGTTGATCGCCAGCGCCACACGCCGCCCCTTGGGCATGTTTCCCAATCCCTCAAGGATGCGTTCAACACCTTTGGTTACGCCCCGATGCGCCTCGATCAAAAGCACAACCAAATCAGCATCTGCAGCACCGCCCCAGGCCGCGGCGACCATGGCACGATCCAGCCTGCGTTTGGGCGCAAAAAGACCTGGAGTATCGACAAAGACAAGCTGCGCATCGCCTTCGATTGCCACACCCCGGATGCGTGCCCGTGTCGTTTGCACTTTGTGGGTCACAATGCTGACTTTTGCGCCAACCATGCGGTTGAGCAGCGTGGATTTGCCCGCATTGGGCTCTCCGATCAGGGCAATGAAACCAGCGCGCGTGGTCATATGTGTGCTTTCAGTTTTGCGTGCGCTCTGCCCTAGCGCATCCTCGGCCAAAGCGCCAGAACCGTCTTAGAACACCGCATGTTCGCCCAGGTCTACCTCCACTTCGCCACGTGCCAGGCCATGATAGTGATCAGCCAGCGTGTCTTGGCCAAACTCCGGGGTGGCATCGGCGTCGTATCCTTGGCGGTCCGCATCCCAGAGCAACATTGACTCGGTTGCATAGTAGCGTCCGATCCGGGCCAGTTCAGCCTTCGCCCGTACCGCCGGGCTGAACATTCCAACGGCTGTCAAAAGCCAAATGATCACGCTCATCAGGGCGACCGGCACGCGACGGAACTGCGGCTTTTCGTTCAGTGCCTGAAAAAGTAGGTTTCCCTGCTCAAGTGGTGTAAGTGCCAGTCCTGGCCCACCGACGGGCAGAATGCGGTTTTGACAAGCCGGGTGTGTGAGGCAACGTACCACAAAACGCGCCAGATCCGCGTCGCTGATCGGTTTACAAGCGGTGAGTGCCCCATCTCCGAACACTAAAAAGGGCTTGCCTGCGCGTAACCTGCCCAATTGTCCGGAAAGCGATTTGAAAAACGCGGTGGGTCGCACGATCGAATAGGTCAGGCCCGAAGCGACCAGTTCTTCTTCAAAGGCCAGCTTAGCGTGCTGAAACGCCAGTTTGGGCTTTTGCACGCAAATGGCAGATAAAAGCACAAAGTGCGGATTGCCCAGCGCCCTGCATGCCGTCAGAAGCCTGCTGTTGATCCCATGATCCACGGCCCAGGCATCCGATGGCGCACCGGTTCGCGATGCGAGGCAGGAAACAACCGCATCCACTCCGTCTGAGATATCATGCAGAAACCCATCGGAAGTCAGATCACCTACCTGCAGTGTCAGACCCGGGTGATCCAACTCCGCTTTGGAACTAGGTGGACTGCGCAGCGCACATGTCACATCGAACCCCGCCTCGAGCAACGTCTTGAGGACAGCACGCCCAATCGTGCCAGTCGCACCCAACAGCAGGACGCGGCGCGTATCAGATGGCACCACAAGGTCGACGCTGTGGTCATAGGCAGGATCGTGTGACATTGCGGGCAAATTCCTTGGTCAGCCCAAGCTTACACATGCGCAATGCCGGGCACCAACCCTAAGCCACAGGCGAGTGCGCCCAGTCGACCACATGTGTGACTTCCTCCTTAGGTCGCGCGATGAACACCTGGGCGTGAAAGTACCCTGCGTCCTCAAAACTTTTGGTGTCATGTCCACGCGCCTCGGCATTGGCGATCGCGCGCGTCTGTTCATCCTGGCTGGAGAAACGGCGATGGCGGAAGGGAGGCATGTCAAGCGCCACCACGTCATACTGATGCTCACGCATCATTTCGAGCGCCTGAGCTGTGTCGTTGCCCCGAATAGGCGCCGTCGCTATCCACGGGCGCTTGCGTGCTGTAGCCTGAAGCATCTTGTCCAATGCACCGGGCAGCATATGCGCCACGCTGCCGCATTCCACGATCAAGTCAGTCTCGGCCAACCAAGCCTGCAATTCCGCGCTCGGCGTATCATCCTGTAGGTTTTCGGCGAACGCCGCATCATAGATACCAACGGCCTTTCCATACTCGAGCGCGCGTCCGGCGATGTCGATACCGGCAAAGCGATCATTTTGCCCCACGCGACGGCGGTTTTGAAACCACTCGCGATCTTTGGCAATCACATCTTCGGTGGTTGCCTCGTCAAACCAGGGCTCAACGTAGCGCGACAGCACGTCATCCAGCGCCACATCATGCCGCATCAGCGCAGGCGCGATGCCGTAACCGCTGGCAAAATCCATGACAGTGGCCTGGTCCAACCCCCGCAGGTGCTTAAGCTCTGCCAACACCGCACGAAACGCGGTCGATGCGAAATGCGCCGTCCGGAACCCGGCATTGTGCATCGCCCGGTAATACGACCGGCAATCCGGCAAATCGTAGATGTTATCATAGATGGTGACGATCTTCTGGCCCGGGGCCCCTTCGTTTTCAATCATCTGTACCGTCGCTTCTCGTTATCCAACGCATAGCTTCCTACGCTCACAGAGAGCGCGAGCACAAGAAGCTATGCCTGCCCTACGTAAGACCACACGCCGCAACTACAGCCGAGTGTTACATTCGAAAACGCAGGCGTGACCCAGATTCCTCACCCTGAAACATTGTTTCGAGATATACTCGCTTCGTGACTCATTGTGTGTGCTGTGCGCTTGCCACAACAGGCCTTTGTGGCTCAGTATTCTTTAAATCACGCCGCGAGGGGACCATCCATGGCACAGGCAACGACGAATCCGCAAGCCGACACATCCAAGGTTGTCATGGGTGCTTTGCTCGTTTGGGCAGCGGTCATCATCTACGCCTCGTCCAACTCAATCGTGTCCCTGCTGGCCAATATCGGACGGGAAAACCCGGTCATGGGCCGCAATGCGGTATCGCTATGTAACCTGCTCTTTCTGGGATCTCTCATCTCGCTGGTGCCCATGGTGTTCATGTTCTGGCGAGATTGGACCATGGAGAACCTGCGCAAACTGTCGCGCAAAGACTGGGGTGTTCTGACGCTTTCAGCAATCCTGTCCTCCGCCCTGACGCCAGCACTTTTCTTTATTGCGCTCGACTACACCACCGTGACCAATGTGGTGCTGATCGGGCGGATCGAACCACCGCTTTTCCTGCTGGCTACGGTCCTTATCCTTGGTGAAAAGCTTGATCCCTGGGCCTTGGCCGCCGGTATCGTCGCTCTGTTTGGTGCGGTGGTCATCTTTCTGATGAACGGTGCTGCGATCGAGTTTGGCAAAGGGGAGATCGCAACAATCTTTGCCACGTTGTCGTTTATTGCCTCAACCATCGTCACGCGGCTGGGCCTGCGCGGCGTGCCGTTGGGCATCTTCTCAATCTATCGCACGGTGCTCGGAACGATTATCTACTATTTTTTGGCGCTCTATCTCTACGGCCCCAACCACTTCCAAGACCTGTTTCAGCCCATCGTCCTGAAATGGGTCTGGGTCTACGCGATCATCGTGATCATCGTGGGTCAGTTTTCCTGGAACATCGGTCTGAAACACGCCCGCTCTGGTGATGTGTCACTGGCTACGTCGTTTTCGCCTGTTGCGGCCCTTATCATTGCGATGGTGCTTTTGGGCGAAGACCCGGGCCCCGGTCTTGTCCCCGGCGGGCTTGTCATCCTTTCGGCTATTGCCATCGGTCAGTTCGGTCGCCTGCGCGCCAAAGCCGCCGAGAAGCGTGCTGAGGAAGAACGCCGCAAGCACGATATGGACAAAGCGATGGAAGCGGAAGGTCGCGTTAACTTCAAAGGTGCCTAAAAAAATCTTCTCAATCAGAGAATAACTAGCGAGGTTTGCACGTATAACTCCCGAAACCAATAAAAACCGGGACAAATACAGTGAGCCTCGCAAGTACAAACACGCAACCAGAACAATCCAAAGTCATCATGGGCGCCCTGCTCGTCTGGGCCGCGGTGATCATCTACGCATCTTCCAATTCGATCGTGTCCGCCCTTGCCGAGATCGGCTGGCAGAACAAGATCGCAGGGCGCAATGCGATTTCCTTTTGCAACCTGCTTTTTCTGGGGTCGCTGATATCGCTGGTGCCGATGACCTTCATGTTTCGCAAAGACTGGACGCGGGAAAAGGTCCGTGCCCTTCGGCGCAAAGACTGGATCATCCTGACAATCTCTGCCGGGCTGTCTTCTGCCCTGACGCCTTATCTTTTCTTCATTGCGCTTGACGCGACAACCGTCACGAATGTCGTTCTCGTGGGTCGGATCGAACCGCCGCTTTTCCTGATCGCTTCGGCAATCTTGTTGAAAGAAAAGCTGGACTGGTGGGCACTGACCGGTGGATTGATCGCGCTTTGCGGCGCTGTGGTCATCTTCGTGCTCAACACTGGCGAAGAGGGCTTCACCCTCGGCAAAGGAGAGATCGCCACGGTTTTCGCGACCTTGTCCTTTATCGCATCCACCTTGATCACACGGGTTGGTTTGCAAGGCATCCCACTTGGCATCTTCTCGATCTACCGTTCGGTCCTGGGTACGATCATCTTCTATTTCCTCGGCCTTTACCTTTACGGCCCCAACCATTTTCAGGATCTTCTGGAACCGATCGTCCTGAAATGGGTTTGGGTCTATGCGGTGATCGTGGTGCTCTGCGGGCAGTTGGCCTGGAACCTCGGCATGAAACACGCGCGCTCAGGCGATGTGTCTCTGGCCACGTCTTTCTCTCCTATTGCGGCGCTGGTGCTTGCCATGCTGATCCTGGGCGAAGACCCTGGCCCGGGCCTTATCCCCGGCGGTCTGATCATCCTGTCGGCCATCGCGATTGGGCAATACGGACGCCTGCGCGCAAAGACGAAAGAGAAGCGCGCCGAAGCAGAGCGCCAGAAACGGCAAATGGACAAGTCGATGGAGGCCGAAGGTCACTTGAACTTCAAAGGCGCGTAAAACGCCTTACGCCGCTTCGCCGTCGGTGAATTGCAGCCGCGCCAGTCGCGCATAAAGTCCACCTTCGGCGACCAGACTGTCATGTGTGCCTTGTGCTACGATCCGACCGGCATCCATTACAATGATCCGGTCGGCTTTTTTTACAGTCGCTAGGCGATGGGCGACGATCACAGTCGTCCGTTCCTTGGCAAGAGCGTCCACTGCCGTTTGCACCGCCCGTTCGCTTTCAGCATCAAGTGCTGATGTGGCCTCATCCAAAAGCAATACGGGCGCGTCACGCAAAATAGCGCGTGCAATCGCGACACGTTGCTTTTGCCCACCTGAAAGCATCACACCGCGCTCTCCGAGATAGCTGCCGTACCCCTCGGGCAAGGCTGCGACAAAGTCATGGGCCCAAGCCGTCTTCGCCGCGGCTTCAACCTCGGCATCGCTGGCATCCATGCGACCAAATCGAATGTTGTCCCGCGCCGAGGTGGCAAAGATCACCGGTTCTTGTGGCACAAGGGCCAAAGAAGCCCGAAATTCCGGGCGCGCCATATCAGGCAAAGCGACACCATCCAGGGTCACTTGCCCAGCTTGCGGATCATAAAACCGCTGGATGAGTTGGATCACGGTGGTTTTTCCTGCGCCGGACGGTCCAACAAGCGCTATGGTTTCACCCGGCTCAATCACAAGATTGAACCGATCCAAAGCAGGCGCATCCGGTCTTGCGGGGTATGTGAAGCTCACGTCCTCGAAGGCTATGCGTCCTTTTACAGGTTTGGGCAGCGCGACCGGCGAAACGGGATCTTCCAATTCATCCTCAGCCTGCAAAAGTTCAACCAGACGCTCAGAAGCCCCAGCCGCCCGCTGCAATTCGCCCCATATCTCAGACAAAGCCGCAACAGCACCGGCCACCATGACCGAGTAGATCACAAACTGAATGAGCGTGCCTGCGCTCATCAAGTCAGCACGAACGTCTCGCGCTCCGATCCAAAGAACGCTGACAATCCCGGTAAACACCAGGAAAATGACAATCACCGTCATAAGTGCCCGGACGTTCACGCGATGCTTGGCTACACGAAAACTCTTCTCGGTTACGCTATTGAACGCGCCTCGGCTGGCCTCTTCATGGGTGAACGCCTGCACCGTTTGAACATTCAACAAAGCCTCGGACGCGTTGCCAGAGCTCGCCGCAATCCAATCCTGATTTTCCTTGCTCAGGCGGCGCAGTTTTCGGCTCAGCACAAGGATCGGGACGATCACCAATGGTACCAGCAAAAGCACCATTCCCGTGAGCTTGGCCGATGTGACCAACATGAAGATCAACCCACCTAAGAAAATCAGCAGGTTGCGCAGCGCAATCGAAATTGACGAACCAATAACGGATTGAATGAGCGTGGTGTCCGTGGTCACTCGGCTGAGAATTTCACCCGTCAGATTGCGCTCGAAAAAGCTGGGGCTCATGCCGATCACACGACCAAATACTGCTTTTCGAAGGTCCGCTACAACACGTTCTCCCAGGCGACTGACCAACAAATAGCGCAGGCCCGTCCCTATCGCCAATAGCCCGGCAATACCCACGGCTGCCAAGAAATACTGGTCGAGAATTGTACCATCTTCGACCGAAAAATTATCCACGACGCGGCGCACGGCCAAAGGCAGCACAAGCGATACGCTGGCCGTCGCAACAAGCGCAAGAAGCGCTGCTGTCAGCAATAATCGATACGGTTTGATAAACGGCCAGATCGCCGCCAAAGCGCCTATTTGCTTTGACTTCTCCCGATCCAGCATATCCGCACCATTCTCGGCCCTGCGTACCATATCATCCTGTTCGCAAATTTTCCGTTCTGCGTTTCATGGCGGTGTGACAAGATTTGGTCAAGCCCACATAATGTCTTGAGAATTCTCTATAAGCACTTGGTCCCGTTGGTTTTGCGCAAAACAGCGCAGCCAACGCGACCAAAGAAGTTCGCATCGCAAAAGACCGGTGACGGCTGTGTTCCGCGATAGTATGTTGAACCCAACAAGATTGCTGCCAAAACCAGGGACGATCATGAAAGACGCTGCCAGAGAATTGAAAGACAATGTTGCCGTGCCTTTTGAGCAGGCTCGCGCGATGCCGCCATCGGTCTATACGTCTGAGGAATTTCTGGAACAGGAGCTGTCGCACATTTTCTCACAAGACTGGTTTTGCGTCGGCCGCGCATCGGCTCTGTGCAACCCCGGTGATTACGTGACACTTGAACTGGCCAAACAGCCGATCATCGTTCTAAGGGATGCCGAGGGCCAGCTTAAGGCGATGTCCAATGTCTGCCTGCACCGCATGTCCACGCTGCTCGAAGGGCGAGGCAACACCCGCAGCATCGTCTGCCCGTATCACGCCTGGACCTACAATCTGGACGGAAGCCTGCGCGGCGCTCCGGCCATGACGCTCAATGTCGGGTTCTGCAAAGACAGTTACCAACTGCCACAGGTGCGTTGCGAAGAATGGCTCGGCTGGGTGTTTGTCACGCTCAACGCAGAGGCTCCCTCAGCAGCATCACAACTTAGCAAAGTTGAAGACCTTATCGGCGATTATGGGATGGAAACCTACACAGAGACTTTCTTTGAAACCCATGTTTGGGACACCAATTGGAAGGTTCTGGCCGAAAATTTTATGGAAAGCTACCACCTGCCAGTCTGTCACGCCAATACAGTCGGTGCGCTATCGAAACTGGAAGAAATGGTTTGTCCACCCGGCGAGGCCGCGTTCAACTTCCACACAATTCTCAAAGACGACACGCTCAAGATCGCACTCGCGCATCCCGATAACACCCGCCTCAAAGGCGAACGGCGGCGCATGACCTATCTGCTGGCGATCTATCCCAGTTTGCTCATCACGCTGACGCCGGGATACTTTTGGTATCTTTCACTGCATCCGCATGGCGTTGGTCAGGTCCAGATCAGCTTTGGGGGCGGCATGTCGCCTGAATTCGTTGATGACCCAGATGCACAAATGCATTTTGCGCACCTCAAATCGTTGCTGGATGACGTGAACGCCGAGGACAAAGGCTGCACTGAAAAGGTCTATCGCGGGCTGTGCTCCAAAGCGGCCAAGCCCGGGCATTTGTCGCATCTCGAACGTCCAAACTACGACTTTGCCCAGTACATCAACAGCCGCATTCAGAACACGCATTGAGCAAAATCAAACGGCGACCCTCACAGTCCTTCGCGCAACCTCTCCAAGAGTGCCGCAAGCATCGCATCGCATTTCTCTAGCTGGTCCAGTGCAACATACTCGTCCGGCTTGTGCCCTTGCGCCATAGACCCCGGCCCACAGATCACCGTGGGAATGCCCAACTCGCGATGGAAAAGCCCGCCTTCTGTGCCGAACGCGACTTTGAGAGTAGAGTTGCCGCCCGTGAGTGATTTCACAAACCGCACCACATCCGCGTCAGGTCCCGTAGCCAGAGGCGGGTAGCTGTTGGTCATTTCAATCTCGATGGAGGCATCTGGAAAATCGTCCTTGACCGGGGTGATGATTGCGCCCGCCTCAGCCCGAATACGCGCCAAAAGCTCTTGCGGGTCATCCTCGGACAAGTTGCGGATTTCAAAACGGAATTCCGCATGGTTTGGCACAATGTTGAGCGCGCCGCCCGCTTCAATTTTGGCAACATGCACCGTTGTGTAGGGCACGTCATAGGCCTCATCACGAGCGGAAGTCTCCTTGATCTCCTCCTGAAGGCGACGCAGCACAGATACCATATCCATCGCCAGATAGATTGCGTTAAGCCCTGTTGGCGCAAGCGCAGAATGCGCCTCTTTGCCCCGGCAGGTCACCCGAAACGCCGTCTTGCCCTTATGCCCCGTGGCTACGCCCATATCGGTCGGCTCGCCCACGATGCAAAACATCGGTCGGAACGGCGCTTTGCGCAGCATGTCGATCATCGAATGCACACCAAGACAACCCAGTTCCTCGTCATAGGAAAACGCCAGATGGAGCGGGGTTTGGAGTTCCAGATTTGACGCATGCAATGCTGCTGAGAGCGCCGAGGCCACGAACCCCTTCATATCGGTGGTCCCGCGCCCATAGGCACGCCCGTTGGCCTCTGTCATCTCAAAGGCAGGGACAGTCCAGTTCTGCCCCTCAATCGGCACCACGTCGGTATGCCCGGACAGCATCACACCGGGCCGATCCCGTGGCCCGACTGTGGCATAAAGATTGGCTTTCAGGCCGGTCTCATCCTCAATGATCGTGACGTCCGCTCCGACGGCCTCCAGCCGCTCAGCGCAATAGTCGATCAGTGCCCGATTGGGATCAACGCTAACCGTTGGAAAGGCGATGAGATCGCGCAGCAGGTCTAGTGTTGTCATCCGCCGCGCGCTCCCGTGGTCTTAGTTCAGACGCTCAAAAGCCAGAGCAATCCCCTGCCCGCCACCAATACACATGGTTACAAGCCCGTACTGTCCGCCAGTCCGCTCAAGCTCGTAAAGCGCCTTGATCGAGATGATCGCGCCCGTCGCTCCAACCGGATGGCCCAAAGCAATCGCGCCACCATTGGGGTTCACCTTGTCGGTATTCAGCCCCAAACCGGCATTGACCGCGCAGGCTTGGGCGGCAAAAGCTTCATTCGACTCGATGACATCAAACTGATCCGCGCTCATGTCGAGCTTCTCCAAGAGCTTGGTCACGGCTGGTACCGGCCCTATGCCCATCACTTCGTGCCGCACGCCGGCGTGTGCATAGCCCAGGAGACGCGCGCGGGGTTTAAGCCCGGCTTTCTCTGCGGCATCGGCCGAGGCCAGCACCATCGCCGCCGCACCATCATTGATACCCGAGGCATTTCCCGCTGTAACAGTCCCATCCTTTTTGAAGGCCGGACGCAACCCGGCGAGGCTTTCCATCGTCGTGCTCGCCTTAGGATGCTCATCTGTGTCGAACGACACCATATCCCTGCGCACCTTCACCTCGATAGGCAGGATCTGCGACGCAAACCGCCCATCGGCAATCGCCTCAGTCGCACGCCTCTGGCTTTCCACTGCAAAGGCGTCCTGTTGTTCACGGGTGATCTGGTTCTCAGCCGCTACGTTTTCCGCAGTCACGCCCATATGCCCAACACCAAAAGGATCCGTAAGACCACCGATCATCATGTCCGTCATGCTGATATCGCCCATCTTGGCACCTGTACGGATGCTCTGTGTCGAATGTGGCGCGCGCGACATGCTCTCCGACCCACCGGCCAGCGCATAATCGGTATCGCCCAACATGATATGCTGCGCCGCCGACACAATCGCCTGCGCGCCTGAGCCGCACAATCGGTTGACCGTGAGCGCAGGCGCGTCTTCGGAGACACCTGCATTAACCGCCGCGACGCGGGCCATGTACATATCCTTGGCTTCGGTATTGATCACATGGCCAAACACGGCATGTCCGATTTGCCCGGCCTCGATGCCGCTGCGAGACATCGCCTCTTTCGAGACGGCTGTGGCCAATTCGGTCGGTGGCACGCCCGCCAAAGAGCCCCCGAAAGTGCCAATGGCTGTTCTCGCGCCATCCAGTATAACTACGTCCTTCATCTTCTCATCCTTTCGCTCTTTGCGGCTTAGCCCACGGCCTCGCCGAGGCCCGCAATCCGCTCTGCAATATGATCAAGCGACGCCGGATCATCGATCGTTGCGGGCATCTTCCACGGTGTCTGGTCAGCGATACATACCATCGTACCACGCAGAATTTTACCTGACCGCGTTTTGGGCAACGCATTGACCACAATACATTTCTTGAACGCAGCAACCGGTCCGATCTCTTGCCGGACCAGGGCGACACATTCCTTCTCGATATCCGCTTCATCGCGCTGTGAGTTGGAACTCAGGCACACAAGACCCAAAGGCGCCTGGCCCTTGAGCTTATCCGAAATCCCGATCACAGCACATTCCGCCACATCCGGATGCGCGGCCAGCACTTCTTCCATCGCGCCGGTCGAAAGGCGATGTCCTGCCACGTTGATCACATCATCGGTGCGCGCCATGATATAGACATAGCCATCTGCATCCTTCATCCCCGCATCGCCGGTCTCATAATAACCGGGGAACGTGTTCAGATAGCTTTTCTGAAACCGCTCCGAAGCGTTCCACAACGTCGGCAACGTGCCCGGCGGCAGCGGCAATTTCACAGCAATCGCCCCCAGCGTATCGGCCTCAACCGGATGCCCGCCTTCGTCCAGCACATCAATCTGATAGCCAGGCATCCCGACAGTCGGTGAGCCAAGTTTCACCGGCAAATGCTCAATCCCCATCGGGTTGGCCGCAATCGCCCAGCCGGTTTCAGTCTGCCACCAGTGATCAATCACCGGCTTGCCAAGGTGCTTTTGCGCCCATTCAATCGTCGGCGGATCGGCCCGTTCACCCGCCAGAAAGAGCGTATGCATTGAGCTCAAGTCATATTTCTTAATGAAATCCCCATCCGCATCTTCCCGCTTGATAGCCCGTAGCGCGGTTGGCGCAGTGAAAAGCACGCGAACTTTATGCTCTTCAATCACGCGCCAGAACGTCCCGGCATCTGGCGTGCCCACCGGCTTGCCTTCGAACACAACGGTCGTGCAGCCGGTCAGCAGAGGCGCATAGCAGATGTAACTATGCCCCACGACCCAGCCCACGTCTGAGGCCGCCCAGAACACTTCTCCCGGTTTGACGTTGTAAATGTTCTGCATCGTCCAGATCAGCGCCACCATGTGACCGCCATTGTCACGCACAACGCCCTTGGGCTGTCCGGTGGTGCCAGAGGTGTAGAGGATGTAGAGCGGATCGGTCGCCGCCACCGGGGTACACCCAATAGGTTCGGCTGCGGCCTCCTCGGTCGCCCAATCCAAATCACGCCCCTCAACCATGCTGGCCTGGCATTGCGGGCGCTGAAGGATCAGAGTGAACTCCGGCTTGGTCTCAGCCTGTTCAATTGCCTCATCCAGAAGCGGTTTGTATTCGATGATCCGCGACCCTTCGATGCCGCAAGACGCACTCAGAATGGCCTTGGGGGTGGCATCGGTGATCCGCACCGCCAGTTCATGCGCGGCAAACCCGCCAAACACCACCGAATGCACCGCTCCAACCCGCGCACAGGCCAGCATCGCCACAAGCGCTTCTGGGATCATCGGCATGTAGATGATCACGCGGTCGCCTTTGCTCACACCACGCTGGCTAAGCAGCGACGCCACTTTGGATACGCGATCCAAAAGTTCAGAATATGTGATGATGGTCTTGGAATTCGTGACCGGACTGTCATGAATAATCGCCGGTTGATCTCCGCGCCCGGCCTCTACATGCCGGTCGACCGCGTTGTAACAAGTGTTGCATTCCGCATCGGGAAACCAGCGGTAAAAAGGCGCCTCACTGTCATCGAGGATCTGCTCTGGTGGCTTGATCCAATCCACCGCCTGCGCTTCTTTCGCCCAAAATGCCAAAGGGTCCGTTTGCCAGTTCCCATACACATCCGCATAGCTTGCCATGAGCCACTCCTCTTCTCGTCACAGCCGTATCTGAAGGCGGGGCAGTCCAAACGTCAATCTGCGTTGCACAAAGACATCGCTCTGCAAGAAGAACAGAAACGTCTCCGATTGCCCCCCGCAATTTGCGCGAACCTATACCCGAAAAGCATTGTGTACCACCATATGCGATGGTGTCACACCAAGCACCGCACGGGTGAAACGTTTCAGAGCTTCTGAAGCCGTGTCAGCAACGCCTTGGCGGCAAGCTGTTCCGCCTGACGCTTAGACCCCGCCGTCGCACGCTCGGCCTCGCCGTTGTCCAGCCGCGCCTCGATGGTGAACTGCGGCGCGTGATCGGGACCACTGCGCGCCTGCTCAACGTAGTCAGGCGGCGCAAAACCCCGCGCCTGAGCCCATTCCTGCAGTGCGGTCTTTGGATCACGCGCATCCGCCTCAACGGTTTTGATCCGTGAGCCCCAAAGCCGCAGCACAAGGGCCTTGGCTGCTTCAAACCCGGCATCGCGATACACAGCGGCGATCACCGCTTCCATCGCGTCTCCTAAGAGCGCTTGCTTGCGTCGCCCGCCCGAGAGCATCTCTGACCGCCCCAGTTTCAACACAGCACCAAGATCAATCTCCTTGGCAACATCCGCACAGGCCTCTTTGCGCACCAGGGCGTTATAGCGTGGCGCAAGCTGCCCTTCGGCGGCGTCACCGTCATCATCCAGCAGGGCCTCTGCCATCACAAGACCCAGCACTCTGTCACCCAGAAACTCAAGTCGTTGATTGTCTTCGCGATTGACCGTCGTCATCGAGCCATGAGTCACAGCGCGAACCAGAAGCTCGGGCCGCTGAAACTCATGACCAAGCCGCGCCTCAAACGCCTTCAGCTCGGCCGAGAGTTTCATTCAAGCTTCTCGAAAAACCGGTCGCCACGCCATGTCCAGAAAAACAGCATCGAGCGCCCTGCAGACGAGAAAATCACACGATCCGCGCGACCAATCAGGTTCTCGAACGGCACATACCCCACACCTTGTGCTGTCAGCGGCGCACGGGAGTCTGTGGAATTGTCCCGGTTATCGCCCATGAAGAAATAGTGCCCTTCCGGCACAACAAAAACACCGGTGTTGTCATAACGCTGATTGGTGATGTTCAGAATATTGTGCTTGTGCCCATTGGGCAGGGTCTCCACAAATCGAGGCTTTTCGCAAATTGCCCCGAATCCAACAGCACCGTTGGCACATTGCGGCGTGCGGCGCAGCGGACCCTGGCGTTCCATAACCTCCTGGAAAACGCCCGCATCCTCAATCGGAAGAACCTCATCATTTATAATGAGCCGCCCCTCTTTCACCTGCAATTTGTCACCTGGCAATCCAACGACCCGCTTGATGAAATCCGTGCCATGCACCGAATGGCGAAACACAATGATGTCACCCCGCTCAGGCTCATCGCCCCAAAGCCGCGTGTTGTCACCATCCAGAAACGCACACAGCTTTTGCGCATCAACATTGATCGACCCCAGCCGGATATTGGGACATGAGGCATAGGAATAGCCATAAGCCATCTTGTTGACGAACAGGAAATCGCCAATCAGCAGCGTGTCTTTCATCGACCCCGATGGGATCCAAAACGGTTGAAAAAAGATTGTGCGGAAGATGCCTGCCACCACCAAAGCCCAAAAAACGGTCTTGATGGTCTCCCATATCGCACTCGGTTTTTTGGCTTCGCTGGCCATGTACTGTCTCCAATGCCTCTTTGGGCTACATGCGTGGCAGATGCAGAGGTGTCAAGGCGCAGGGCTTGGGATTGTCGCATCACCATCCTGCGTGCCCAATAGCCGCTTTACTTCTGGGCGTGCTCCTTGGGATGTGCTTCGATCACGACAAAGGCCTGCGCCCATGGATGATCGTCGGTTAGACTGACATGTATGGTCGCCTCATGCCCCTGCGGCGTCATCTCGGCCAAACGCTCTTCGGCCCAGCCTGTGACGCTCATCACGGGTTGCCCGGTCTCCAGATTTTCAACAGCCATGTCTTTCCATGAAATACCCATGCGCAGGCCAGTGCCCAACGCTTTGGAACACGCCTCTTTCGCGGCCCAACGCTTGGCGTAGGTGCCTGCCACATCCTTGCGCCGCTCGGCCTTGGCCTGCTCGACGTCGGTGAACACGCGGTTGCGAAACCGGTCCCCAAAACGCTCCAGCGTGGCGGTGATACGCTCGATATTCGCCAAATCGGTACCCACACCCAAAATCATTTTGCCCCCTCACACCGCAAATAGCGGGAAACTGACGCCAATCGCCCAGGCCAGTGCAAGCCCAAGTGCAATGCCCGCCCCGGTCGGTCCAGACCGAAGTGCGCTAACCCGGCCCATATATCCAAAACTGAGGTAAAACAGAACAATCACCGGCGCGATCATGACGAGAAAGAACAACGCATCGAAATCAAGCGCCACGGCAAGACCGAGCGAGGCTAGAAATGTGACCCGCGCCAGGATCCTTTGGGTCAGGGTTGCGCCATAGCTCAAATTTGCATCGGCCAGCATGAAAGGCACCGCCCCCACACACAGTACTGCGATGATTGCCCAACGCTCAGGTGTGGGCCAGAAACTCGCGCCGTAGCGATCCAAAGCCAAGCCAAACACCGCAATCATCCAAAAGAGCAGCAGCACCAAACCTGCTGCACTGATTGGGCCAAGACGCCGCTTGGCCCAGACCAGAACACAAAGCTGCAGCGCGCCATAGATCAACAAGTGGACCATCAGGTAGTCTGCCACGAGAACAGGAAGGAATTCTGCTTCAACCAGCGTCGCAAGCGGCGGCGTCAAAAGCGCCGGACCGCCCGCCGCCAATAGCAACAGGCGCCAATTGATCGGCTCTGGTGTCGCCTGAGACCCGGGCGCAATTCGGGCCACAAACGGAAAGAACAATGTGACCGCGGCAAGCAATCCAACAAGTGCCCACCCAGTCTGTGCTGCTTTGGGCACATCATTCCGCTCAAAATACCCGTTCAGCCAGTCGAGCGCCGCTTCTCGCCCGGCCCGGGACTGCAGAATGGACACGTGTTCGACTGCGGGCGCGATAAACGCCGCGCGGCGTGCGCTTTCCTGCGCGGCTTCGGCCGTTTCAAGCGCAAACTCACGCAACCCCGGTTCCCACGCGCCAGTGATCAACAACATGTCGCACGGCCAGCTCTCGCTCACGGCCTCTGAGAAGGCCGACAAGAGCACCAAAGGGCCAATGCCTTCGGTCTCATTTGCAACACGAATGAGAATATCGGTCGCCATGGAATGACCGAGCAGTGCAACAGGTGCATCGCCTTGTCGCGCGGCCTTAATCACCTCCTGTGTCTGCGCCATCAATAGTCGCGTCGTGCCGTTAATCGCATTTACATCACCCGACATGGGCGTTCTGTGGCGACCATGTCCTTGAAAATCAAATGCAAAGACACGGTATCCGGCCTGCGCCAGCAGGTGCGAATATCCCTGCATCATCTGCCGAGACCCAGAAAATCCATGCGCCACGACCACCGCAGGCCCGTCCGTTTGCCTGTACAGTACTGTCACCGGTGTGTCGCCAACCAGACGATACGTGATCTCGATGCCTTTCCGAGCACCTTCAAGAACCCACAGGCTCCAGACCAACAAAACCAGCGCGCCCGCGAAACACCATCTGTTCCAACGAATAGTCAATTCCGCACTACTCTGATTTTTCGCGGTTTTGCATCAGGCTTAACTGATTGCCCGCCCCAAGTGTGTAGAAGAAGCGATTTGCAAGAAGATAGCCCAGCGCATAAAGGCCCAGAAGGATCAAAAACTGCTTGGAAAAAACCGGCGCGATGGCCAGTTTAGCAAATTCCGGGGCCACCGCAGGACCCGAATACGCAAGCCCGATGTTCAGCGTTAAGGCCACACCTGTCGCGACAATTGCAAACTGCCATGCCTGCGCACCGCGCGGCACAAATCTTTGCTGTTTTGCCACCTTCTGCCCCTCGACCAGCGCCGTGATCATCGCAGGGACCATAAGCTGGGCCGCCGACCCCAGAGTTGTTCCTTGTGCTGCATTGAGCCAAAGCACCAGCTGCGCCACGCCAATGGCAACGGCAAGAAACACCAGCGCATATCTTAGCCAAGTCATCCCGCAGGTCTGAGCGGCTCACCGCGCGCCTCGTCCATAATGCGGCGCATTTCATGGATCGCTGGAGCCAGCCCACGGTAAATCGCCTCACCAATAATGAAATGCCCGATATTGAGTTCCATAACTTCGGGAAACGCCGCCACGGGCGCAACGGTTTCATAGGTCAGGCCATGCCCGGCATGCACTTCAAGCCCAAGCGAATGCGCATAAGCCGACATTTCCCGCAGGCTTTTAAGCTCTGCGTCGCGTTCTTCAAAGCGCCCCTCAGAATGAGCATCGCAATAGGCGCCAGTATGCAATTCAATCACCTGGGCTCCTATTCGGTTTGCCGCATCAATCTGCTTGGAATCCGCCGCGATAAAGATCGAAACCCGGCACCCGGCCTCGCGCAAAGGTCCAATGAAATGCGCCAGCTTGTTTTCCTCGCGCGCCACTTCCAACCCGCCTTCCGTGGTGCGCTCTTCTCGCTTTTCGGGCACAATACACACCGCATGCGGTTTGTGGCGCAAGGCAATCGCCTGCATTTCATCGGTTGCCGCCATCTCAAAGTTAAGCGGCACGTCCAGCGCAGCCATCAGACCGTCAATATCCGCATCAGAGATATGCCGCCGATCTTCGCGCAGATGCGCCGTGATCCCGTCTGCCCCGGCCTCTTCGGCCAGCTTTGCGGCACGGATCGGATCCGGATAATCCCCACCGCGCGCATTCCGCACAGTGGCGACATGGTCAATATTCACGCCCAAACGCAGATCTCCGGCGGATGACATGGCACTCTCCTTGCTCTGAGTCTCGCTCTTGTTTTCAACCTAGTGCGATTTTTCCAAACCGTCAGCCAAAAGCGGATTGACCGTTCCAAGAATGGCAAAAGAGGCCTTAGCCTAAACTCCGCTATCCTTGGCCTTAGATTTTGCCTTTTTCTCTGCTGCCTTTTCCTTGAAGGCATCCAGTTTTGCCTTGATCCGCCCTTTTCGGCGGTTCTGATAGGCCTGGATCACCGGAAGACTCAGATAATACGCGACAAATCCAGAAATAAGGCCAGGAATGATACCGCCCACCATGTAAGGGAAAAACACCTCGTCATAGAATATCTCAAGCCGTGTCCAATCGACATGTGCATCTGTAAAGATCGCCCAGATATTGTCTTTCAGATCCCGCCCTGCATCGACAAACTTCGCACCCAGCGTGCCATGCTCTTCGAACTCCGGCACATTGCGGATCCCCAGAAGGAAATACCCGGTCTGAAGCGAAGACGCTCCAATCGCCAGAAACGTCAGCGGATTGCCGACAAACGTCGCCAAGAGCGACGCAACGATATTGCCCCGCATAATCCACGCCAACCCGGCGGCCAGAAAGAAGTGCAGCCCAAAGAAGGGAGAAAAAGTGACAAAGACCCCCGCAAAAATCCCACGCGCGATCCGATGCGGCGGATCCGGCAGGCGACGGACCCGATGTTTCACATATTGGAAAGCTCGCGACCAACCACTCTTGGGCCACAGAAATTGCAATGTGGCCTTCCACCAGGGCAGCTTGTCTCGGCGCTTAAAGACCACTGGAAGCGGCTCCTGTTACTCGTTCTTTCCAGGCTCAGACCCATTGCCCAAACCAAGCGCGACATCCCTGAACCGCTCAACCGCGGCCACGTCGCTCTCAGCTTCCACAACAGAAATCACCCCATGCAGGTGTTCTGCATCTCTGAGTTCTACGTCAACCATGAGCCTGTAAAAATCCGGTTTCCGGTCAATGAATGTCAGGTCAGAGATATTGGCCTTCTGTTCTCCGATCAATGTGCAAATTCGTCCAAGTACCCCAGCGTCATTGCCAATCGTTACATCAAGCGTCACATCGTAAACAGCCGGATGCCGTCCCCCATGCCAATGAAGGTCCACCCAGCGCTCAGGCTGCTCTTCAAAGCTTTGCAAGGTTTCGCAATCAATGGCATGCACGACAACCCCTTTGCCACGGTATGTAATCCCGACAATCCGCTCGCCCGGTAAGGGTTGGCAACATGGCGCGCGATCAAACCGCTGATCAGGGGCCAGACCGATCACCGCACGGTCCCAGCGCACCTCGGCCCCTGTACCAGGCGACAGATCGGGATAGACCGCGTTCAAAACCTGTTGTGTTGTCAATTCCGCACTGCCCAGACGGGCCAGAACCTCATCGTGGTTCTTCAGTCGCAGGGTTTTTGCCACACGTTCAAGTGCCTTGTCGGTGGGCTTTTTGCCGACATGTTCAAACGCCGCACGCGCCAGTTCCCGACCAAGGCGAATATACCGATCCCGATCCAATTCCCGCAACGCCCGCCGGATCGCCGCACGCGCTTTGCCGGTGGTGGCAATATCCAACCATGTGGCCTGCGGTGTCTGCCCATCTGCGGTGATGACATCGACCGACTGACCGTTTTTGATCCGCGTCCAGAGCGGTACACGCATACCGTCCACTTTGGCCCCCACACAGGCATTGCCGATCCGCGTGTGAATGGCATAGGCAAAATCAATCGGTGTCGCCCCGCGCGGTAGCTTGATCACATCCCCCTTGGGCGTAAAACAAAAAACCTGGTCCGAATACATCTCCAACTTGACCGCTTCGAGGAAGTCTTCGTGATCTTCCTCTGCATCAAACTGTTCTGTTAGTGACGAAATCCACTTCGCCGGATCCACGGCAAACGGGTTTTCTGCGCGCTCACCATCTCTGTAGGACCAATGCGCCGCCACACCCGTCTCGGCCACCTCATGCATTTGCCGTGTGCGGACCTGCACCTCGACAAGCTTACCGTCCCGCCCAGAAACCGTAGTGTGGATCGACCGATACCCGTTCGACTTCGGCTGACTGATGTAATCCTTGAACCGCCCAGGCACCGCGCGCCAACGCCGATGAATGACCCCCAGCACGCGGTAGCAGTCCTCTTCTGTTCCCGTGACCAGGCGAAAGCCATAGATGTCGCTTAGACGGGAAAATCCCATCTCTTTTTCCTGCATCTTGCGCCAGATTGAGTAGGGTTTTTTTGCGCGGCCCAGAATATCGGCCTCTATCCCGGCCTCATCTAACTCATGGCGCATATCGCCCGTGATCCGCTCAATCACATCGCCAGCTTCCTTTTGGAGCGTGATGAACCGCCGCATGATCGAAGCCCGCGCCTCGGGGTTGATGACGCGAAATGCCAAATCCTCCAACTCTTCGCGCATCCATTGCATGCCCATACGCCCTGCAAGAGGCGCATAGATATCCATAGTCTCGCGCGCCTTCTTGAGCTGTTTTTCAGGCCTCATGGCCCGGATCGTGCGCATGTTGTGCAAACGGTCCGCGACCTTCACCAGGATCACACGCAGATCTTTCGACATTGCCATAAAAAGCTTGCGAAAGTTTTCAGCCTGCTGAGTTTCAGTGCTCGACAGCTGCAGATTGGTCAGTTTCGTAACGCCATCCACAAGATCGGCCACTTCCCGGCCAAATCGCTGCGCCACAATATCAAAAGAGGCGCGCGTGTCTTCAATCGTGTCATGCAAAAGCGCCGTGACAATCGTCGCATCATCAAGCCGCTGTTCGGCCAATATGGCGGCGACAGACACAGGATGCGTGAAATACGGCTCACCGGAATGCCGGTACTGCCCCTCATGCATATCGCGGCCAAACTCAAAGGCATCGCGAATCAAGCTCTCGTCGGTTTTGGGGTTATAGGCGCGAACCAGATCAATCAGGTTATCGGCAGCAATCATTGCGCTCCGCTTCCCCAGGCAGGGTGCGCGCGGGGCTTAGCCCTGCCCCTGCGCCTCCATCAACGCCCGAAGCAGTTTTTCTTCGGACATATCATCTTCGGCAGGCTTCTCGGCCTCATCCCCCATCAAAAGCGCCATCGAGTCCTCTTCGGGCTCGTCCACTTCGATCTGGTTCTGGTTCGATTCAATCAGACGTTCCCGCAGATCATCCGCCGGCTGGGTCTCTTCTGCAATCTCGCGCAGGGCCACAACCGGGTTTTTGTCATTGTCACGATCCACAGTGATCGGCGAACCTGCGGAAATCTCACGCGCACGATGCGCCGCCAGCATGACCAGATCAAACCGGTTCGGGACCTTATCAACGCAATCTTCTGTTGTGACGCGGGCCATATGACCTCCGAATTGGGCAAATGTCTCAAGAAGCCCTGTTCCTAAAGACTATGGCATATGTTTACAAGCACAGATTTGCGCCTGTCCGCCGCGGATTCGCGCCTATTTCCCCCATGAAACACAGCAAATCGAGACAGGTCGTCGGTATGGCAGTATTTCCCGCAAGGAAAGACACCCGAATCCCTTGACGCCTCAAGCCTTTGACCGTAAAGACGCCCAACGTAATTAGGGGCGCTGCCTAGGGCGGTGCCCATTTGTATTGAGAAGGCGGCACATCGCCCGCCCCAACACGAGGATAAACCCATGTCGCGCCGCTGCGAACTGACCGGAAAAGGCCCGATGGTTGGCAACAACTCGAGCCATGCAAACAACAAGACCCGGCGCCGTTACCTGCCGAACCTGAACGACACGACGCTGCAATCCGAAACGCTCGGCCGTGGCATCAAACTGAGGATCTCCGCAGCCGCATTGCGCAGCGTGGACCACCGCGGTGGCCTCGACGCTTTTTTGGCCAAAGCCAAGGACTCCGAGTTGTCGGACCGCGCATTGAAGGTCAAAAAAGAAATCGCCAAGGCGCAGGCCGCCAGCGCTTAAGGGTATGGTAAGCTTAATTTTAAGGCCCTGCCGCAAACGGCGGGGCTTTTCGCATTTCCGGCACTTGCTGTTACGCACCCAATACTCCAGAGTGTTTCACACCCCAGAAACGCAATTGGGTATAGCTTAACAAGCCCGTAACGTGTTTTGCGCACAAAACATCCAAGCAATAAGTTTGCGCGAACCTATGCTCCTTTTACGGCCAAAACCTCCTCCACCCAGACCGGCACAACCTCACTTGCTTTGCCGCGACGGTGCTCAGCAAAATCACGCGACGCCGAGGACGTCTCAAGATTCAATTCCACCGTATGCGCCCCCATCCGCCGGGCGTGCTGACCATATGCCGCCGCCGGATAAACCTGCCCGGATGTGCCAATTGCGGCAAAGAGATCTGCCTCTGCCAGAGCGGGATCAATCACCTCCATCGCATAGGGAATTTCCCCAAACCACACGACATCCGGGCGTGTCGCAGGCACCTCGCATTTGGGGCAGGGATCATCAGGTGACATGACCAAGGGGGCCTGCCATCGGTGCGCGCACGCATGGCACAGCGCTTTGGCCAGTTCGCCATGCATATGGATCACGTTCTGGCTGCCTGCCGCCTCGTGCAGGCCGTCCACATTTTGCGTAATAACAAGCACTTCTCCCTCAAAATCTGCCTCAAGCCTCGCCAGAGCAAAATGTGCCGCGTTCGGCTTGGCCTTTGCCGCCTGCGCCCGGCGCGCATTGTAGAATGCATGCACCAAAGTTGGGTTGCGCTCAAAACCCTCAGGCGTGGCCACATCCTCAATCGCGTGCTGCGCCCAAAGCCCGCCTTCGTCGCGAAACGTGCCCAACCCGCTTTCAGCGGAAATTCCAGCACCACTTAAAATGACAATCTTTTTCATGCCTTAGTTTTGCTCAACTTTCCCGGTATTCGACCCTGAAACCATATTAGGCCCATCATATTAGGCCCATGTTGCGCAAAAGTCTTTAAGTACCTGGAATTATTACTGTGTTCAACGACAACAACCCAATTTTCGAGTTCCGTGGCCCCTTTGGTGTGCCGATCCAGATTGGGGCATCTCTTGTGATGCTTTTGGGCTTCTACTTCTACACGGGTGGAAGCGATGTCGCCTGGACGGCAACCTTTATCGCTTTGCTCTTCGTATCGATTTTCCTGCATGAACTGGGTCACGCCTGGGCCTGTCTGATTCAAGGCGTGCCTGTGCGGCGCATCATGCTCTATGGCGGCGGCGGGTTTTGCGAACGCGCGCGCTCTGCCTCAGCATACGAGCAGGAATTCATCGTCGCTATGGGCCCAATTGTGAACATCGTGCTATGGGCCGTGTTTTCGTTGATCTCCAATGTCATGTGGGACAGCATCTTTGCCCAGGCATCGGCGTATGAAAACCCGGAAATCCTGTTCAACAGCCCACAAGCCACCATTGCCGAAGTTCTTGGGCTTTTTGCCTATATCAACGGATTCCTTGCGATCTTCAACTTGATCCCGGTTCAGCCACTTGATGGCGGCAAGCTCTTTCATCTGGGCCTCTTGCGCATCCTGCGTCAAGATTATGCCATGGTCATCACAGGTGCTGTCGGCCTTATCCTGTCTGTGATCTGGATCCCTGCCATGTTGATCGCCTTTGGCCTTGGGTGGTGGATTTTGTTCTTCATCCCATCTATTCCCCTGCATTGGTCAATGATGAGACAACGCCTGGCCTGATCAACGCCTGCTCGAAGGTCGGTTAGCAAACCAATCCCTTCACGTTCGACGAACCTCTGCGCAAACCCGCTTCAAAAACTGCGAAAACCTGCTATGTCTGCGCCAAGCTTGGGCAAAAGACCCCAAGCAGCGTGACAGAGTACGAGCAGTAAAATGAGTTCTCCAAGATGAAGCCCGTCGGCATCCTAGGCGGCATGGTTCCGCAGACCACAGTTCTTGTGATGCAAAAGCTTTTGTCTGCCACGCAGACGCAGGATGGCAGCAATCACATCCCGCTGATCCTCAATCACAACCCGCAACTACCGCCGCGCGTGACCCTTGTTGACGGCGATGACGACCGCGAACCCATGCCTGCCTTGATGAGCATGGCACAGGATCTTGAACGCGCGGGCGCACAAGCGCTCGCCATGCCGAATGTCGAAGCGCACCACTATTCCCTGGCCGTCAGCCACGCCACGACCTTGCCGTTCCTTGATATAATTGAATTTTCCGCGACGCAGGTCCAAGCGAGCGGCGCAAACAAAATTGGCCTCTTGGCGGCACCGGCCTGTCGCACATTCGAGTTGTTCGATGCAATCTTCGATGCCAAGGGGCTGACACCTGTTTGGCTGAAAGACGAATTAGGAGTGTCCAATCTCATCGCCGCCGCCAAAAGCGGAAATCAGAGCGCCGATCTTGAACAGAACCTGCAAGCCATAGCGAACGATCTTTTAGATCAAGGTGCCGAACATATCCTTGTCGCCAACACAGAGCTTTCACCACTGCAGGGTGCCCTGCCCAATGACATGCCAACAACTGACAGCCTGACCTGCCTGTGCAACGCGATTGTCACCTTCGCCAAAAGCTAAAACTGGATTTTAAGTGCGCACCTTGGACAACTCATTGCGCAACATCTCGGCCTCTTGCCGCGCCTCTCGCAACCCATCCATGGTCGCCGAAAGCTCAGCTTCGGTTTGCGTCAGCTGATTGGTCAACTCCGCCTCCCGCTGCTGCAGATAAGTGATCGCCTGATCACGTGTCTCTTCTGCATCATGAAGCTCTTGCGACATGCGCTCCAGCTCACCCACATCGGATGGCAGCACACGGGTAAAACGGTGCACCAGCCAATTGGCGAACCAGCCCATGCAAAACGCCACGAACAGAACGATCGCCGTTGCTATGATGAATTCGGTTCTGTTCATTCCGCAGCGCTTTCCGCTTCTGGTTCCGGTTCTTCGGGGGATGCACCTACATCTTCACCCTGAGCTTTGTTTTGAACCTCTTCTTCCATCGCTTCAAGCGTTGTCTGCTCTTCCTTGATGGGTTCTGGACGGATCACCCGAAACTCAATGCGCCGATTGGCTTCGCGCCCTTCTTCAGAATCGTTATCCGCAATCGGCTTGCTCTCACCGTAACCCTTTGCCGAAATCGACGCGGTCAAAACCTGACGCGACCGAAGCTCATTGAGGATGGTTTGCGCCCGGGCCTGACTCAGCTGTTCGTTCATGACCTCACGGCCCTGGCTGTCCGTGTGCCCGCCAATTTCCATGCGGATCTCGCCACAGGATTTAACGACCTCCGCGATGTCATCCATGATCGCCGCACCAATATCATCAATCGTGGTTTCACTAGGGGCGAAGGTGATTTTCCGCTCCACCTGAATCTGCGCAATCTGTGCCTCGCACTCATCCGGGGTGGGCAGGCTTGCAATCGGGTCAAGCGCTTCCTGATAGGACACGTCAATTGTGTATCGCTCAGCATCGCCCAGCTTTTGCGCCAGCATCCCTGTGATCGTGGCCTCCGCCTCCTTGTTCCCGGTTTGGCCGGCGACATCGATGGCATCGGGCGTCACGGTGACAGCCCCATTCGACAGATAGGCCAGTGCCTCCAACGCAGTCAACGTGCGTACAGTCCAATCGCGCGGCAAGTTTTCGGCCACGCGTGCCGTAGTGTAGACCGCGTCTGAGGCGAACCGCGCCTTCGCAAGGCTGTCGACCGTCTCTCGCGCGCGCTCGTTTTCCACACGCCCTCTGATCTGCACCAGCCCTTCAGGCGAAAGCGTCGCAACAAATTCAGGTGCCTGCGCATTTTCCGTCTCTGGAACCGGCAGAACAGCGTGAAGTGCAAACACGTCCGGCAATGATGTTTCCAGCCGTCCAACCACCGCATCAAACACCGATTCCGATGTGCCATATGCCGCCACCAGCGAGACATCCGCGTCCGAGAACGTGATGCTGCCATTGCCAATCTCACCCAGCGCATCGATCGCTAGCTCTGCGGCATCGGCCCACTTGGGCGATGGCACACCAAGCGCCAAAGTGCACTGCGCTTTATAGTCGAGGCCATTGCGCCCTGCTGCGCGCAGAATCCGCTCGCGTGCGGTCTCTGTATCGGCAGCGCACACATCAAATTTACCGGTGCCGTCTTCTATGGTATAACGCAGGGTAAAGGGCGTCACGACAGGCCTCGGCGCGGAGATATCGAGCGCCAACCGCACCCCATCAGGCAAGCGCCGCGCCAGATCAGTTTCCAGCGTTGTTTTATCTTGTTCACTCTCCGCCATAGCCGTGACTTCGACCCGCGAGGCATCCACTGAAATCTTGGCCCGTTCCAGATCATCCAATGACCGAACCGCATAATCGAGCGCATCCTGCCAAGTCTCGGGTTCTGGATAGTCCGCTGTCTCCAAAAGGTCGGTGATCTCCTGATCCCCGGTGCGTCGCGCCACATCAAAGAGCAGGTCATCACGATCCATCGAAGCAGGGATCAACCCGATCAATGAGATGCCGCTGTCATTTCTCAAAATTTCCACGGAAAAGCGCGGTGGTTCGATACCTGCAGTGTCCTCGACCAGCATCTGGTCGATGATCCGGGCGGATTCCACGACACTTCCGGCTATCGAGAGGGCCCGAAAGCGCGTCGCCTCGGACGGGGCAGTCCCTGCAAGATAGACCTGCAAGCCATCGGCATCGACCTCCGTCCAGACCATACCGTTTTCATCGAGCGTATCGCGCACCGCATTGCGCGAATTCTCTTCTATGGCAGACACTGCGAACCGCGCGGCAAACAGACATAGAATAAACGCGACAGCGAAAATACCAGCTACCGAAAATACTGAAGACAGGCGCAGATTCACGAAACCACCCTTTTCCTTCCCGCGCCCTATTTAAGCGCCAGTATCCTCAAGTGCAATCAAACGAAGAGCGCGATTGCAAAAAACGGCAGGGGAATTAGACCAGCATCCCGGTTTGACCGGAAGAGCCGAAGCAGCACGTCATCGTCATTGGGATCAAACCGCTGCAGTTGCCAATGCATATGCCACCCGAATGCCCAGGATCCACACAGCGCCAAGAGCAGTGCGATGGGAGAGGCACCGACAACGGCCATGATGACTGCAAACACCTGCAAAATCACCGCAAGGATGAGAAACCGCAACAGCCAGGCAGGTGACTGTTCCCCAAAAAGCCGCGCTGTGGATTTCACCCCAATGAGCGCGTCATCTTCGGCATCCTGATGGGCGTAGATCGTATCGTAAAAAAGCGTCCACGAGATACCAGCCAGATAAAGGATCACCGCTGGCAGTTCGAGCTTTCCGCTATGCGCGGTCCAGGCCAGAAGCGCACCCCAGTTAAACGCAATCCCAAGAAACACCTGCGGCCACCATGTGAAGCGCTTGGCAAATGGATAAACTGCCACGGGCAAGAGCGACAGCACACCCAATGCAATCGAAGCCCAGTTGAAGGTGATCAGAATACAAAACGCGATCAAGGCCTGCGCCACCAGCCAGGCAAGGGCCTGTTTCACGCTCACCTGGCCCGAGGGAATAGGCCGCGACGCCGTGCGCGCCACGCTGCCATCAATGTGACGGTCGGTGATGTCATTCCACGTGCACCCCGCCCCGCGCATCAGAAAGGCCCCAATCCCACAGCCCACAAAAATCCAAAGATCATGCCAACTCATCTGCCCGTCATGGATCATCGACAAGAGCAGCCCCCACCAGCAGGGCAAGAGCAGCAACCATGTGCCAATCGGTCTGTCCGCCCGGGAAAGCCGCAGGTAAGGCCGCGCGGCAGAAGGCGCCAGCCGGTCCACCCAGTTGTCCTTGACAGCATCCGCTACCTGGCCTGTGGCCTCTGGCGTCTGGTTCTCACCGGTCATATGTTGGCCCCATGCGCAACGCGAAGATCAGACTGTATGTAGATCAGCCTTTGGGGCAAGGGCAATCCGTTCCGTTGGGAGGCGATCAGGCGCACTACCTCTTTAGTGTCATGCGGCTGGGTCTTGGCGACGTGGTACTGGTGTTTGACGGTCATTCCGGCGAATGGCGCGCGACTGTGGCCGAGGCAGGCAAAAAGCGCGGTATTCTAACGGTCGAAGAACAAACCCGCCCACAACAAAACCCACCCGATCTCTGGCTATTGTTTGCCCCAATCAAAAAAGCCCGCACCGACTTCATCGTCGAAAAAGCTGCCGAGATGGGCGCGGCGCGCATCTGCCCAGTGCAGACCGAATTCACGAATTCCGAACGCATCCGACAGGATCGCCTTCAGGCACATGCCGTCGAAGCCGCCGAGCAATGCGGCGGCACCTACGTGCCCGAAGTGACAGCCCTGCAAAGACTCGACGCATTGCTCAACACATGGCCTGACGACCGCCAAATCCTGTTCTGTGACGAAGCGCTCGCTGGCCCATCCTTGGCTTTGATCAGCCTCGCCAAAAACGACAGCAGTGGCCCCTGGGCCATCCTCATCGGCCCCGAAGGCGGCTTTTCCGATGCCGAACGCCAACGCCTCGCCGCACTGCCCCAGGCCCACGCCATCAGCCTCGGCCCCCGCATCCTACGCGCCGACACCGCCGCCGTGGCCGCGCTGACGCTGTGGCAACAGACCTTTGGAGATTGGCGATGAGCTTCATCCGTCCCGAGGCAGCGGCCAACCTGTTCCGCTGGCGCGAAGCGCTTATTGGCCTTGCGGTGCTGGCACTGGGGGCTTGGTGGGCGTTGACCTTAAACGGCATTTTGTCATGGGTCGGCATGGCATTCTGCGTGGCCGGACTTGTGCTCACCGTCACCGGCTTGCAACGCGGGCGCTTCCGGTCCAACACCGGCGGTCCCGGCATTGTGCAAATCGACGAGGGCCGTGTCACGTATTTCGGCCCTCTCACCGGTGGCAGCATCGACCTGTCCGAGATGACCGAACTGGCGCTTGACCCCACGGGGCAGCCCGCCCATTGGCGTCTCTCTCAACCTGGTCAACCACAGCTTTTCATACCTGTGTCCGCCACCGGCAATGACGCGCTGTTTGACGCCTTCTCATCCCTGCCGGGCCTGCGCAGCGAAACGCTGGTCGCGGCGGCGAACAACAAGTTAACCATCCCCACCCGCATCTGGGTACGACATGAAACACTGGCCAAGCTTAGAGGCTGAGAAACGCGAAGCCTGTTTGCTTGGCCAACTGTCTGTGCATAGACAAAACAGGAGTTATTTCTTAATCTTCTGCCGTTCTGCGCGCGCTTTTGCACGGGCCGCTTTGCGTTGTTCTTCCAACTCTCTTTTTTTCCTGGGACTCAACCGATCTTCGGGATCAGGCCCGCCTCTTGCCAAAGCTGGCTGACTGAGCGCGACAGCCGCGCCTGCCACCAAACCAAATGAGAAAAACCCGCGGCGTGACATTGTCTTAGACATTTCAAACTCCTGTGATTGATCTTCCAAAAACTGAAAGACATGTCAGCACGCACCTGACCAAGTTCCATATTTCTCACGCTTTGCTGTGATCTTGTTGATCACGCGTGAACACGACCCACGCCCATGCAGAGCGGATTGACACTCCGTGCAATCCGCGCCACTTCTGGCCCTCAAAGTTGCGCCAAGCCAGGAGGCTTTCAGATGTCTATCCCCCAATCCGGCGGCGGCCCGATTGAAAGCCACTCCCAACTGGCCGAATATCTCGAAAGCGGGTGCAAACCGCGCGAAGATTGGCGGATAGGTACCGAGCATGAAAAATTCGGCTACTGCAAAGACACTCTCAAGCCCATTCCCTATGCAGGTGAGCGCAGTGTTCTGGCCGTTCTTGAAGGTCTGCGCGATGGCCACGGCTGGGTCCCTTTGGAAGAGGGCGGCAACCTGATTGGCCTGACCAAAGACGGGGCCAACGTGTCTCTGGAACCGGGCGGCCAGCTTGAACTCAGCGGTGCACCGCTGGAAAGCATCCACCAGACCTGTGACGAGGTGAACCAGCATCTGGCCGACGTGAAAGACATTGCCGATAAGGTTGGTGTCGGGTTTATCGGTCTGGGGGCTGCGCCCATCTGGTCGCATGACGACATGCCGATGATGCCAAAGGGGCGCTACAAGCTGATGAAGTCCTACATGGATCAGGTCGGCACAATGGGCAAATCCATGATGTTCCGCACCTGCACTGTGCAGGTGAACCTAGATTTCTCATCCGAGGCCGACATGGTGCAAAAACTGCGCGTTGCGCTGGCTTTGCAACCCGTCGCCACAGCTCTTTTTGCCAACTCCCCTTTCTTTGACGGCAAACCCAATGGACACAAATCCTGGCGCGCCCGCGTCTGGCGTGATCTTGACGCGGATCGCACCGGCATGCTGCCATTTGTCTTTGAGGACGGCTTTGGGTTCGAGGCCTGGGCGGATTATGCGCTCGATGTGCCGATGTATTTTGTCTACCGTGATGGCGAATATGTCGACGCGCTCGGCCAATCTTTCCGCGATTTTCTTAAAGGTGAATTGCCGGCCTTACCTGGGCAGACACCGACCTTGTCGGATTGGGCCGACCACCTGACAACTGCCTTCCCCGAAGCTCGGATCAAAAAATTCATGGAGATGCGTGGCGCAGATGGCGGCCCATGGCGCAGGCTCTGTGCGTTGCCCGCCTTCTGGGTCGGTCTGATGTATAACCAATCCGCGCTCGACGGTGCCTGGGATCTGGTAAAAGGATGGGACGCCGAGACCCGAGAAGCATTGCGCGTGGCAGCCAGTGAACAAGCGCTCGACGCACGCGTCGGCAAGATCAGCATGCATGACTTGGCCCGTGAAGTTCTGGACCTTTCAGAGGCGGGCCTCAAATCCCGCGCCATCGCCGGAGCTGGCGGGTTGGTGCCCGATGAGACGCATTTCCTTAATGCTTTGCGCGAAAGTGTCGAGACCGGTCAGGTTCCGGCCGATGAGCTTTTGACGAAGTACCATGGCGACTGGGAGGGCGACTTGACGAAGGTTTACGGCGAATTCAGCTACTAAAGTTCTGTATATTCCCGCTATTCTACATCCGACCCGACACCGTCAGGTTCAGCACAAAATCCACAACCTTCTGCTCTGGCATTTCGCACGGTTTTATCCGCGCACCAGACGCCAGGCGATATAGGTTCAGACTGATGTAATCCGAACCGCCCAACTCTTCTGCGACCAGTTTCTGAACTGACCCGGAAACCTGTCGCGTAACCACGTATCGCCGCCCGTGAGACTGCCCTGCGAAAACCCCTTTCGGAAGGGCGTCAAATGCATCCAGAAAAGCCTGCATCAGCTTTCGCCGATCTTGGGCTCCGCCCCTTTGCGGATGCGCAGGATGTTCTGCCAATGTCGCGCAAAGATCAGCAAGGTTAGGATCGCACCGAGGATCAGCATTTCTTTGTACCCCAAAAGTACGACCCATATGGTTGACAGAGCCGCCGAGTATATCGCCGCCAACGAACTGATCCGCGTCGCCACAGCTGCAAAAAGCCACGTCGCACAGCACGCAATGCCAACCGGCCAAGCCAGCGCCAGCATCAGCCCGAGGAATGTCGCAACCCCTTTGCCGCCGCGAAACTTGAGCCAAACCGGAAAGCAATGCCCAAGAAACGCGGTGAGGGCCGCCACTTGGGCGGCATCTTCCCCCGCAAGCAAACGCGCCAGCAAAACCGCAACAGCGCCCTTGGCCCCATCCAGCAAAACAGTCAAAGCCGCCGCAGCTTTGTTCCCGGTGCGCAGAACATTTGTGGCCCCGATATTGCCCGATCCGACCTGCCGAAGGTCGCCCAGGTTCATCACCCGAGCCAAGACCATGCCAAACGGGATTGAGCCGAGCAGATACCCAATCACACCCCACAAAACCAACATCGGCGTGGATGAAAGGAGCTCAGGCATCTGTCTTCTCGTAAACTGCGCGACCCGCCACATAGGTCGCGAGAACCTTACCCTGCATCCTTTGCCCGTCAAACGGCGTATTCTTCGATTTTGATTTCAAAGCCCAGCGATCGAGCACAAAAGGCACATCCGGGTCAAACAGGATCAGGTCCGCAGGCGCGCCCTTGGCCATTCGGCCACAAGACAGACCCAAACGCCTTGCCGGGTTGAGAGACAAAGCGCGGAACAAGGTTGGAAGGTCCAGATCGCCAGAATGCACCAGTCTCAACGCCGCTGGCAAAAGTGTCTCAAGCCCCACCGCCCCGCTGGCCGCCTCTTCAAACGGCAAACGCTTGGACTCTTCATCCTGCGGCGTGTGCATGGAACTCAGCGTATCAATCAGACCCTCGCTGAGCGCCCGTACCACAGCCATGCGATCTTCCTCTGAGCGCAAAGGCGGCTTGACCTTAAAGAAGGTCCGGTAATCGGCAACATCCAGTTCATTCAGCGTCAGGTGATGGATCGACGTGCCCGCCGTGATGTCCAAACCCTCGTCCCGCGCACGTCGCAGCGGTTCAAGTGCCTGTGCAGTGGTGATCTGATCCACATGATAGCGCGCGCCTGTCATGCCAATTATGGCAATGTCGCGCTCCAGTCCCATGCGCTCGGCGACAGGGGAGACCGCAGGCAAGCCCCGCAGCGAGGCAAACTTGCCCGACGTGGCCGCAGCACCGGCGCTCAACACAGGCTCCTGCACGTGCCCAATGACCAAAGCCCCCAAAGACCGCGCATAGCTGAGCGCGCGGCCAAACACCTTGGCGTCCTGCACCACATGATCGCAATCAGTAAACGCAATGGCCCCGGCATCCATCAGAAAGCCGATCTCGGTCATCTCCCGGCCTTCGCGCCCCTTGGTGAGGGCCGCCATCGGCAAAACGTTGACTGGGGCTGCTGCGTTGGCCCGGCGCGCGACAAATTCAAGCGCCTCGGGATTATCTGTTGCAGGCACCGTGTCGGGCCGCGTGACCATCGTGGTCACACCCCCGCCGCTGCCGCAGCACCGGCAGACCGATAACTTTCTTTGTGGCGCTCGCCGGGTTCGCAGACCTTCACGCCGATATCGACAATCCCCGGCGCAAGGCACTTGCCCCCACAATCAACAACCTGCGCCTTGGGGTCTGGATTGCCCGACGCGACCACGTCCTGGATCACGCCCCTGTCGACCAGAACTGCCCCTGTCGCGTCAGTCCCCGCATCTGGATCAATCAGCCTGGCATTGGTGAAAAGCGTACTCATGTTCGGGTTCCCATCACGGCCTCGATCCGCTGTCGCGTCGCATCGCGGTCCTTTTGATACTTCATCAGGTGTTTGTCCCCACCCTTGGTCACGACCTGCACCGCAGAGCCCAGAACCCTGAGCTCTGCAATATCGCCCAGCGCCACATCCTTGCCCAAGGGGCCCAGCAACCGGCGGTCGGTCAGATCCCACCGTGCCTTCAACTCATCCGAGGCCAGATAGCCCGCGCGCACCGCAATCGCCGCAAGCCCGCCCACGGCCCCAGTCCAGACATGCGGATTGCCCAAAAGCCAAAGCGCCACCATCCCAAGGGCCATCGCCCCTGCGGTCAACCAGGCATGGTCACGCCAATAGGTACCCCGGTCCGCATAGAAACTGTGCTGCACGGTTTCCCCTTCCTGCAACGCGGCTGTGGGGGTCATGACAGTATAGGCTTCAGTCATGACGCTACCCAAATAACCACGGCGGTCAGGGCAAACAGCACCAAAAGAGCCACCATGGCCACCCGTCCCGACATGGCCGCGTCCGAGGGGCGCGACTTCGCCTCGGGCGTCACGTCGCCTTGCGCGGCAACAGATGTGATCGGCTCGAACGTCATCGGGGGACGATCCTCTACGAAGGTCCCGACCCACCGCAGTGGAGATGTGGGGCGAAGCGTGACTTCAAACCCGCCAAGCGCATTGGAATAGACAAAAAGAACCAAGCCCTTGATCGCATCAAGTTGCGCCTGGTGCGGAGTTACATCTTCTTCAGAGATACCAAGCCCCTCGATCATGTATCCGGCTAGGCCAAGCTCATCGAGATCCCGCACATCGAAAAGCTCAATGAAATCTGAGTCGAGATACTCAACCCCCAGCGCGTCACGCAATGGCCAAGGCGGATCATCAGCATCAGCCGCCCAATCCGGCTCAGCCGACATCTTGTTTGGCCCTTCGGCATCAGTGTCCACAATGAAAAGCCGCACGATGCCGCGCTCGTTTTTTTTGGCATGAAGCGCTTCTGTCACGCCAGCACCTCTTTGGGCCGCGCCCTCAGGTTTCGCGCCAGAAGATCCATCGCCGCCATGCGCACCGCGACACCCATCTCGACCTGCTCCTGAATGACCGAACGGTTGATGTCATCGGCAATCTCGCCGTCAATCTCAACACCGCGGTTCATCGGCCCAGGATGCATGACAATCGCATCGGGCTTGGCATGGCTCAGTTTTTCGGCATCCAGACCAAAGCGGTGATAGTATTCACGCTCAGATGGAATGAACCCGCCATCCATCCGCTCGCGCTGAAGGCGCAGCATCATGACGACATCAACGTCTTTGAGGCCTTCGCGCATCGATTCGTAGACCTCGACGCCAAACTCCCCAATTCCAGACGGCATCAATGTCGATGGCCCCACCAGCCGCACCCGGTTCTCCATCTTGCCCAGCAAGAGGATGTTCGACCGCGCCACACGGCTGTGCGCAATATCCCCGCAAATCGCGATATTGAGCCGGTGCAAACGCCCCTTGGCCCGACGAATGGTCAGCGCATCCAGCAAAGCCTGGGTGGGATGCTCATGCCGCCCATCACCGGCATTGAGAACCGCGCATTTCACCTTTTGCGCAAGCAGGTTCACTGCGCCTGATTGAGGATGCCGCACCACGAGAAGATCAGGATGCATCGCATTCAGCGTCATCGCTGTATCAATCAGTGTCTCACCTTTTTTGATCGAACTGGCCTGCATGGCCATATTCATCACATCCGCCCCAAGCCGCTTGCCCGCAATCTCGAAACTCGCCTGCGTGCGAGTGGAGTTTTCAAAGAACATATTGATCTGCGTGAGACCCGCCAGCGCATCCCCGTGCTTCACCTCACGGCGGTTAAGCTTCACATATTGCTCGGCCAGATCGAGAATGGCGTTGATATCATCCGGGGAGAGGGGTTCGATCCCCAAAAGGTGCGAGTGCGAAAAGGCCATCAAGCGCTCCGTTCCGGAATTTTTGCGCTTATAAAGGTGGTCAGGGGCCGAGGGCAAGGGGGCGCACAGACCGATGCGCGCACCGACGTGATACCGACGCAATACCGACGTGATACCGACGTGCCAAATCGGCCCGTTTCCCTCGCCGCGGACTCGGCCTAGAGTCAGAGCATGGAATCGGATGCTCACACCGCACTGGCCCAGCTTGAATGGCAGATTGATCTCGGCGCAACCGAGGCCATCGGCGATGCCCCCGTGGACCGCTACGCTGTGCCTGAGCGGATCGAAAAACCAAAGAGCAAAGCCCCTGCAATTGCTGCGCCGACCGCGGAAGACGCAGACCCCATCAGCGATGCTCGCACCGCCGCGGCCAATGCACAAGACCTGTCCCAACTGCAAGCTGCGCTCGGCGCCTATGAGCATTGCGATCTCAAACGCGGCGCTCGGAATCTCGTCTTCTCTGATGGCCACCCAACCGCCCGCGTTATGTTCATCGGCGAAGCTCCGGGGCGTGATGAAGACCAGCAGGGCAAGCCCTTTGTCGGCCGCGCCGGGCAGCTTCTGGACAAAATGCTCGCGGCCATCGACATGGATCGACTGTTGGACACACCCGAAGCGGGGGTCTACATCACCAATGTCCTCCCCTGGCGCCCGCCGCAAAACCGCGACCCGAAACCCGAAGAAATCGCCATGATGCGTCCCTTCATGCAGCGTCATGTGGATCTCGTGGACCCTGATGTTGTTGTTCTTGTGGGGAATATCAGCTGTGACGCAGGCCTTGGCCGACGCGGCATCACCCGCCTGCGCGGCACATGGGCAGAAGCCTACGGCAAGCCTGCCCTACCGATGTTCCACCCCGCATATCTCTTGCGCAACCCGGCGGCCAAGCGAGAGGCCTGGGCTGATCTGCTGGAACTGAAGGCGCGGCTGGAGTCAGGCGTATGAAAATCATGGCCTTCTCTGATTTGCACATGGCCCGCAACAGAGCCACAGAGTTGGTTGAGGCCAGCGCGAAGGCGGACCTGGTGGTTGGCGCAGGTGATTTTTGCAATCATCGCAAAGGCTTGAATGAGGCAATGGACATGCTCAGCGGTATGGCCGCCCCTATGATCCTGGTCCCCGGCAATGCCGAGAGTGTCGAAGAATTGCGCGCCGCCGCGCCAGTGACCGCTGAGGTGCTGCACGGATCTGAATACACCGTGGACGGGGTGACCTTCTTCGGCCTTGGCTACGGTGTGCCCCCGACACCCTTTGGCGACTGGTCTTGCGACCTGAGCGAGGCTGCGGCAGGCCGTATGCTAGACAGCTGTGATGCCGCCGATGTCCTCATCCTGCATTCTCCGCCCAAAGGCGTGGCGGACCGGACCTCAAGCGGCATGTCGGTCGGTTCCACCGCCATCCGCGATGCCATCACCCGCATTCAGCCCAAACTGGCAGTGTGCGGTCATATCCACGACAGCTGGGGCCAGATCGGACAGATTGGCGCAACCCATATTGTCAATCTCGGCCCACGCCCCAATTGGTTCGATATCTGATCACACAATTTACAGGCCGCCATGTCCCAAAACACCGACACCAAGGACTTCATCCAGGTCCGCATTGCCCTCTTGACCGTCTCCGACACGCGCGATTCCTCGCAGGACAAATCCGGCGATGTGTTGGCAGAGCGGATCACCACTGCCGGGCATCACCTCGCGGAACGGCGGATCGTGAAAGATGAACGCGACCAGATAGCAGCACAGCTGCGCACCTGGATTGAGGATGAAACTGTCGACGTGGTGCTCTCGACAGGTGGCACCGGCCTGACGGGTCGCGATGTGACTGTTGAGGCGCACCGAGATGTCTATGAAAAGGAAATCGACGCGTTTGGAACGGTCTTTACCATCGTTTCCATGCAGAAAATCGGCACCAGCGCCGTGCAATCCCGCGCCACAGGCGGTGTGGCGGGCGGCACATATCTTTTTGCCCTACCCGGAAGCCCCGGGGCCTGCAAAGACGCATGGGATGAAATCCTGCAATACCAGTTCGACTACCGCCACCGGCCCTGCAATTTTGTGGAAATCATGCCTCGATTGGACGAACATTTGCGCCGGAAATAACAAGCTCGTGCGTTAAACCTCGAAATAGTCGCGGTTTTTCATATATTCTTAGGAAGAAACGATTGCCTTCGCGCATCTTTAAAGGTCTTTGCCAATGCGGTTCCTGCGCACCAGCCTGACCGGACTGTTCCTTTTGTCTCTGACACTGGGCCTCTTCGTCTATGCCGGGCAGATCGTGTATTCCGCCATTCAGGAACGCATCGCCGCTGAAGCGCCCAGCGCGCCTCGACGGGAACGGGTGTTCGTAGTCAACACAGTCGAGGGCAGGCTAGCCTCCGAAACGCCAACACTTGTGGCCTTTGGCGAGGTGATCAGCCGTCGCACGCTGGAAATCCGCGCGCGAACCGGCGGCACACTGGTCGAGCTGGCCCCGGAATTCGAAGACGGCGGGCGTGTTGAAGAAGGCCAACTTCTGGCGCGGATTGATCCAGCTGACGCGCAATTTGCTCTGGATCGAGCGCAAAGCGATGTCACCGATGCCGAGGCAGAAGAACGTGAAGCCGCGCGCGGGCTGTTCCTTGCACAGGATGATCTGAACGCCGCCCGGGCGCAGGCCAAACTGCGCGACAAGGCATTGACCCGCCAGCTTGATTTGCAAGAGCGTGGCGTAGGTACGGCTGCAACCGTCGAACAGGCAGAACTGGAAATGGCGCAGGCCGATCAGACAGTTCTGTCGCGCCGGCAAGCGCTGGCCGTGGCCGAAGCGCGCGTGGATCAGGCTCAAACACAACTCGCCCGGGCACGGATCGACTTTGCCGAGGCGAAAAAGCGGTTCGAGGATACACGCATCGTCGCCGGGTTTTCTGGCACGCTGGGAGATGTCTCAGTTGTCGAAGGCCGGTTCGTGTCAGCCAACGAAAAGCTGGCCGATCTGGTCGACAGCGCACGACTGGACGTGGCCTTCCGCCTCTCCACAGCGCAGCATACGCGCCTGCTGGACGAAACCGGACGCATCACCCAAACCCCGATCACCGCACGTCTAGATGTGTTTGGTGTCGAAATTGAAAGCACCGGGCGCATCACGCGTGACAGCGGATCAGTCGAAGACGGTCAAACTGGTCGCCTCGTCTTTGCTCAATTGGACAGCGCTGTTGGCTTCAAGCCCGGCGATTTTGTCACTGTGGAAATCACTGAGCGGCCCCTTGAAAACGTTGTGCGTCTGCCTGCCACGGCGCTTGGCGCCGATGGGCGCGTGTTAGTGGTGGGAGAGGACGACAGGTTAGAGGCACGTGCGGTGACGCTCTTGCGCCGTCAAGACAACGAGATCCTGGTCCGCGGAAATGATCTGGAAAGTCAAAGAATTGTGGCCCAGCGCACACCGCTTCTTGGCCCCGGTCTCAAGGTAAGGGTGACTGAGCCGCTGCGCGCTGCTCAACAGGCCTCTGCCGACTTGTTGGAACTGAGCGACGAGCACCGAGCAAGGCTGCAAAACTTCGTTAACTCCAACACCGATATGCCAGAGGCCGTCAAACAGCGACTACAAGAGCAACTGACCCAGCCCCGCGTACCTGCGCGTGTTGTCGAACGGCTTGAACGCCGGATGGGCGGCTAGGCCATGATGCGCGACCTGCCAGACCGTGCCGGCGGGATGATTTCCTATTTCACCCGCCATCGTACCGCCGCCAATCTGCTGATGGTGTTGCTCATCATCCTTGGCCTCGCCGCAGCACCCCGCATGAAGGCGCAGTTCTTTCCTGACGTAATTGTCGATAATGTCACCGTGTCCGTGATCTGGAACCGCGCAAGCGCCGAAGACATGGACAGCGCTGTGGTTCAACTTCTCGAGCCCACGCTACTCGCCGTTGAAGGCGTGATCGAGAGTGCGGCCACCAGTCGCGAAGAAAACGCCAATATCGTTCTGGAATTCGAACCCGGCTGGGACATGTCCCGCGCTGCTGCTGACGTGGAAAGCGCAGTCGACACGATCACTGACCTGCCCGAGGATGCCGAAGAGCCAACGGTGACACGTGGCGTCTGGCGTGACCGCGTGACAGATGTGGTTATCTCCGGCCCTGTCGATGTCGCACAAATCGGCCAATATGCCGATGAGCTCGTGCTCCGGCTCTATGATGCAGGCGTCACCCGCACCACGATCCGGGGCATTGCCGATCCGCGCACCATTGTCGAAGTACCCACCACAAATCTGCTGGCCTTTGACATCACCATGGCCGAAATAGCCGAGGCCATTGAGCAGGAGGTCGAGGCGGACCCTGCTGGAGATGTCAGCGGTGGCGACACGCGCATTCGGGTGGGCGTTGAAAAACGTGATGTGCGGGATATCGAGGACATTGTCCTGCGCTCCAACCTTGATGGCACCAAGCTCAGGATTGGAGATGTCGCCTCCGTGCGCAGTCAAGGTATTAACCGCGTGCGCTCATACTTTGTCGAGGACAAACCCGCTATCTCCGTGCGCGTCGATCGTTCGGCCGAGGGCGATGCAATCGCTATTCAAAACCAGGTCAAAGAGATTGCCGAGACCATGCAATCCACCCTGCCCGAAGGGGTCGAGGTTCTGCTGATCCGCACAAGATCCGAGGCTATTTCCGCCCGCCTGCAAACGCTTCTCGACAACGGCCTGACAGGTCTGGCTCTGGTCATCGGGCTCCTGTTCCTTTTCCTCAACGCCCGCACGGCGTTTTGGGTCGCGGCAGGTATCCCCGTGGCAATGTTGGCGACGATTGCGTTGATGTATCTGGGGGGGCTGACCATCAACATGGTCTCGCTTTTTGCGCTTATCATCACGCTCGGCATTGTTGTGGATGATGCCATTGTCGTGGGCGAACATGCCGATGCGCGCGTGCGAAAGCTTGGGGAAACGCCGGTGCAGGCCGCCGAACGCGCCGCTCGCCGCATGGCGCTTCCGGTGTTTTGCGCCACTCTGACGACCCTGATCGCATTCTTCGGCCTGGTCGCCATCGGCGGTCAATTCGGCAACCTGATCTACGCCATCCCCTTCACGGTGATCGCAGTTCTTATCGCATCACTGATCGAGTGCTTTCTCATCCTGCCCAACCATATGGCCCACGCGTTGACCCAAACAGAGCGCGAGCGCTGGTACGACTGGCCCAGCCGCATGGTCAATCGCGGCTTTACATGGGTACGTGAAACGCTATTCCGCCCGTTGATGGCTCTCGTGATCAAGGCGCGGTATCCGGTTTTTGCCTTCATTGTCGTGCTGCTCTCCACTCAAGCCGCGCTTTTCATCAAAGGTGACGTGCAATGGCGTTTCTTCAACGCTCCCGAACGCGGCAGTGTCACCGGCAATTTCATGATGGCCCCGGGTGCCACGCGCGACGACACGATTGAGATGATGCGCGAATTGCAACGCGCCACCGAGGAACTGGGGCAAGAGTATGAGATCCGCTACGGTGCCAATCCGATTGACTTCGTCTTGGCCGAGATCGGTGGCAATGCCGGTTTTGGCCTCGCTGGGGCCGACACCAAGGACCCCGATCAGCTGGGCGGCATTTCGATTGAACTCATCGACCCCGATCTGAGGCCCTATTCCAGCTTTGCCTTTGTTGGTGACCTGCAAGAGCGCGTCGATCGCCACCCGCTGGTCGAAGAGCTAAGTTTCCGCGGCTGGCGTGCCGGTCCCGGCGGGGATGCACTTGATGTCGAATTCTTCGGTGCCTCTGCCGACACATTAAAAGCGGCCTCTGAGGCTTTGAAAGAAGCGCTCCTGCGCTTTCCCGAAGTTTCAGCCGTGCAGGACAACCTCGCCTTCGACAAGCAAGAGCTTGTCCTCGAACTCACTGCGCAAGGACAGGCGGTTGGCTTCACCACCGACACTATGGGCCGTGTAGTCCGTCACCGTCTGAGCGGGATTGAAGCCGCCACTTATCCCCTTGGCCCACGTAGTGCGGAAATACGGGTAGAGCTTCCCGAAGATGAAGTTACCGCCGATTTCCTGGAAGCGATGCAAATCCGTGCCCCCTCGGGCGCATATGTCCCGTTAGCCGATATCGTCAGCGTCGAGCAAAGCATCGGCTTTTCTACTATTCGCCGCGAAAACGGCATCCGTCTGGTCAATGTCACCGGCGATATCACCGAAGATGACCCGGCGCGTGCACAGGCTGTCTCCGAAGCGCTCAGGGAAGAAATCTTGCCGGATATCGCCAGCACCTATCAGGTTGAATGGCGTCTGGGTGGACTGTCAGAGCAGGAAGACGAGTTCCTGCAAGACACCCGCGTGGGCCTGATCCTGACATTGGCGGGGATCTACCTCGTACTGGCATGGGTCTTTGCCAGCTGGACGCGACCTATCGTGGTCATGGCGGTGATCCCCTTTGGCCTTGTTGGCGCGATATGGGGCCATGCCTACTGGGACATCCCCTTCAGCCTCTTCAGCGTGATCGGCCTTTTGGGCATGATCGGCATCATCATCAACGATTCCATCGTTCTGGTAACCACCATTGATGACTACCGTCGCGACCGCGCCATCGTACCGGCAATCATTGAAGGTGCTGCCGACCGATTGCGACCGGTTCTTTTGACGACGCTCACAACGGTACTGGGCCTTACGCCGTTGCTTTTTGAACAATCCACCCAAGCGCAATTCATCAAGCCTGCGGTGATCACACTGGTCTACGGGTTGGGCTTTGGCATGGTTCTTGTCCTGATCCTGGTGCCTGCGATCATGGCCATCCAGAATGATGTTCATCACTACACACGGTCCCTGCGGCGTGGTCTGCAAACCCGGCGCGGAGGGATGCAAATCACATTGGGCGCAGGGGTGGTTCTGTCATTCGCATGGATGGCGCTGACGCTTGGCTGGACTGCCGTTGAAGGGCGGTTGCCGGGGGTCCTGTCAGGTTTAGCGCCCGACACAATCGACGGCGCTCAGATGCCAATCGCCTTTGCCGCCTTCGTTGTTGGTCTCAGTGTATTGCTTGTTTTGTGCTACTTAATCACAGCACTGCTGCGTCACCGCGCTCAGCCCGCAGGGCAACCCTGAATTTCCACGGCACGCCCCTGACCCAGAACCGTGATGCGGACATCCGAGCGTTTCAGGGCAAAGGAGCGCCCCGACACATGCTGCATCTCTGTTTGAGCCACGATTTTGCTGCCTTGACGCTGTGATTTGCTTGGAGCCACCCAGATCTTGGGGTCCCCAACCTCAAACACTGTTACCTCGCGCGCGCCCAGCTTTGGCATCGTGATCACCGCAGAAAGTTTCAGGCCACCCTCCATCGGAGACATGCGGCACGCCACATGTGAGACACCCGCCTCTGACGCGGAATAAGGCCGCGCGGCCAATGAGGCGACAATTGCAGGATCACGTTTGCCCTTAGCGTTCGGCAAATCCTGTGCCACGGACACCGTGACCGGGATACACACCTCGCGACACACGCCCAGCTCAATCTCGCCTTTCAACCGCATGGTCTGTCCCGCCGCTTTGGGCGCGATATGAAGCGGCAATGTCACGGACCTGTCATACCCAATGGTCATGTAACGCCCCTGCGGAATTTGCTTGGGCATCGGCCAGTCTACCTTGACGGTAGACACATTGCGCGACCCGGACCAGTTGAATTGCGGTGGAATGCCCGCATCCCCCGGCGCACGCCAATAGGTCTTCCATCCCTCACCCAGCTCCAGGTGAAGCGCCGCAACATGGCGGCCATCCGACCCGCGCCAACCGGGGATCACGTGTGCTTTCACAACGTCGTCCACGTCAAAGGACTGCGCCTCTGAGAGCGAGCCCAATACGGCCAGACCAGCCGCTGCCAGGAAAGTCGGAATCATTTTCATAGGGTACGACATGCCCATTCCGCCGATAAAGTCCAACTCACATTCAAGCGAGATTTTGTCGTGATGCCAAGAGAGCACGCTTGCACCGCACGGCCACGCCGCCCATCATGGACAGGTGAGTCTCGGAAGAAC